>CANRFD010000011.1 GCA_947629845.1 uncultured Clostridia bacterium | reverse complement strand
CTCCATCAAGGCGCAGATCGAAGTGACGACTTCCGACTACGACAAGGAAAAATTGCAGGAACGCCTTGCAAAACTCGCAGGCGGCGTGGCGGTGATCAACGTCGGCGCGGCGACGGAAGTCGAGATGAAGGAAAAGAAACTGCGCATCGACGACGCGCTTGCGGCAACGCGGGCGGCAGTCGAGGAAGGCTATGTGCCCGGCGGCGGTTCGGCGCTCCTCTCCTGCGTTCCCGTTCTGCGGCGCTTGGTCGCCTCCCTCTCCGGAGACGAAAAGACGGGCGCAAGCATTATTTTGAAGGCCTGTGAGGAACCCGTTCGCCAAATCGCAAAGAATGCGGGCGTAGACGGCTCCGTCGTTGTGGATAAGATACTCGCCAAGAAGGTTACGACCTACGGCTTCGACGCGCTCAAGAACGTATACACCGATATGGTGGAGAGCGGCATCATCGACCCCACGAAGGTCACCCGCTCGGTACTGCAGAACGCGGCCTCCGTTGCCTCGACGCTACTCACGACGGAATCCATCGTGACGGATATCCCCACCCCTCCCGCTCCTCCCGCACCCGCAGGCGGCGGCATGGACGGAATGTATTAAGACGAATGTTTGAAAAATCGGAGCCCTCGGGCTCCGATTTTTTTACGGAAAAATGGGTAATGCTGCGGCTGCGCGGTCAAGCGTGTGCGTGGATATAATCGAGAATATTTTTCACGCCGTTTGGAATAAAGAACGCCGCGACGCGGCTTCTCATCTCCTCCCCAAACTGCGGGTCGGTGGCAAACCGCTCCGTCAACGCCGTGGCGTCCGAAACGTGTTTCAGCCCTTCGCACAGACCCCGTGCGCGCAAAATGTTGCGATTGCAACGCTCCTGCGCCATCGGGTGCTCGCGCACGACGACGTTGACGCCGCTCGCCATTGCCTCGCAGAACGAGCCCATGCCCCCTCTGCAAAAATAGAGGTCTGCCGCCTTCATATAGCGCGGGACGTCCTGCACAAAGCCGTGGATGCGGATATTCTTCCAGCCCCGCTTTGCGCAGAATTTCTCCAACTTTCGCTTGGCTTTTTCGTTGTGCCCGCATACGACGCTGACATAGAACGTTTTGCCCTTCAAATCGGCACGCATCAATGCCTTGACGAGTCCCTTCATGTTCCCGATCCCCGCCCCGCCGTTGAGCGCGAGGACGACGAAGGCATCCTGCGGAACGCCGAATTCCTCCCGCAGCTTTTCCTTGGAAAGTGATGTTTCAAATTCCTGACGCAGGGGAAATCCTGTGGGAATGAGCTGTTCGCTGCGGAACCCGCGCCCGATGAGACACTCGTTCACAAGTTCATGCGGCGTGAAAACGGCGTCGCAGAGCACGCTCCCCTCCCAATAGGGACAGTTGACGAAATCGTGCATGACCGCGTACACCTTGCCTTGAAAGCGATTATGTATTTTGAGCCTGCAGACGATATTGCTTGCCGCGCTGTGCGTGCAAATGACGACGTCGGGCGAATAGGCGACGAGCTCCTGTTCCACCTCCTTCCAGCCGCGCTTGATGCCGACGTCGGCGGTGCCGCAATAGCGCCGCATGGGATCGCGCCGGCGGTAATGGTTCCAGAAACGCTCGTAAATATGGGAGAACCACTTCAGGCACAGGAGATACCATTTTTCGTCCTTGCGCCGCTCGCGCTCGTTTTCGCCGTATATGTCGCAGATCTTACATTCGTCCGGTGCGGAGATCGCGGCTGCGATCGCCTGCGCCATTGTATTATGACATTCTCCGCATGTCATCGTCAAAATCAGAATCTTCATTTTCTCTCCTTATATGTCCCGTAAACCGAGCAAATAGTCCACCGAAACGTCGTAAATTTCACTGATATTCGCCAAGCACTGTAAGGTGGGCTCCGAGGTGCCGTTTTCGTAGCGAATGTACGACGGCTGCGTAATGCCGAGGCGGTTCGCGACCTCCTTTTGGGTGTAACCGAACAGCTTGCGCAATTCTTTTAATCTTTCCTGAAATACTTTCATTCCCATTGACAATTATAACAAGCTGTTATATAATATAGAAAAAAATAGCGGTTTGCTATATTGCAAGGAAATGATCCCCAAAATTATACACTATGTATGGCTCGGCGAACGCGAACTGCCGGGCGAATATCGCGCCTATATCGAGGGCTGGAAAAAACTGCTTCCGGACTGGGAATTTCTGCTCTGGAACGAGAAAAATTTTGACTTTTCCGCAAGCCCGTATGCGCGGGAAGCGTACGAAGCGAAAAAGTACGGATTTGTTGCGGATTATATCCGCGTGTACGTTCTGAAGCAATACGGCGGGGTCTATCTCGATACCGATGTGGAACTGCTTCGCCACTTTCCCGAGGAGTTGCTTGCGGCGGAATATTTTCAAGGTTTTGAAAACGACGTATATACGGAGACCGCCGTCATCGCCTGCAGGGCGGAGCACCCCGTCGTTGCTGCGCTCTGTTCGTTTTATGAAAATCGCTCCTTTCTGCACAACGGGAAACCCGATTTGACGCCCAATCCCCTTTATTTCACCTATTTTCTCGCGAAAAACGGGATGAAACTGAAAAATTCACGGCAGGAGCTGGACTGCGGCGGGAAAACCGTCGTCTGCCCACGCGAGGTCTTTTCCCCCATCGACTACACGACGGGCGAGGATATGCGCTCGGGAGAGACCGTCGCCGTACATCACTTTGCGAACAGCTGGTCGGGCAAACAGCAGCAACGCCAGCAGCGGTTTTTACGCGGTGTGCGGAGGGTGTTCGGGCGGAGGATTTTTGCGGGATTTACGCGCCTGTATGTTCGGAGCGAGATGAAAAAAATTAAAAAACTGATAAAAGTGTGACATGAAAAAAGGCCGTCCGAAATTGCGGGCGGTCTTTCAATATAAAAACGGAAGCCGCGAAAGGCCTCCGTTTCGGGATGCAAATTACTTTTTCCGCCGAAGGAATTGGGCGAAGAGCGGCGTGCCGTCGTCCTTTTTGGGCGGAGGCGTCGGCTCCTCGGGGGCGGCGTTCTGCACGGGCGGAACATAGCCGGCATTCGCGGCATTGGGCGCGGACGGAGCCGCGGGCGCTGCGGGAGCGACCGGTGCGCCGTACTGCGGGGCGCGTGCGTTCTGAAGCGGATCGGGCTGCGCCGTCTGCGGAGCGCCCGCACGGGAACCCGCGTAGGGCGTGGTGGGACGTAGCTGCTGCGCCGTCTGTGCGGCGACGTTGGAATACGCCGTATCCGCCTTCTCCTCGGCGGACGGGAAGCCCGTTGCGATGACGGTGACTTCCACTTCATCCTGAATATTTTCGTCGATACATGCGCCGAAGATGATATTTGCGGTATAATCTACCACGCTGTGGATAAGTTCTGCCGCCGTTTTGGCCTCGACGAGCGTGAGATCGTTGCCGCCGACGATGTTGATGATGACGCCCTTCGCGCCCTCGATCGTCGTCTCGAGCAGGGGCGAATTGACGGCGAGGCGGACGGCTTTCACGATGCGGTTCTCCCCTTTCGCAACGCCGACGCCCATGTGCGCGAGCCCCTTGTCCTTGAGAATGGTGCGCACGTCCGCAAAGTCGAGGTTGATGAGCGCGGGCGTGACGATAAGATCGGCGATGCCGCGGATGCCCTGCTTCAGCACATCGTCGGCGACGCGCAGCGCGTCCACCATGGAGGCGTTGGCGGGGACGACTTCGCTGATCTTTTCGTTGGGGATGATGATGAGCGTATCCACATATTTCCGCAGATTGTCGATCCCCATCATCGCATTGTCCATGCGGTGTTTCCCTTCAAACGAGAAGGGTTCGGTGACGACGGCGACGGTAAGGATGCGCTTGTCCCGTGCGAGCTTGGCAATGACGGGAGCGGCGCCCGTTCCCGTGCCACCGCCCATGCCCGCCGTGATAAACAGCAGGTCGGTGCCGTCGATCGCGGCGGCGAGTTCATCTTTACTCTCCTCTGCCGCCTCTCTGCCGATCTCGGGCTCCGCACCGGCGCCGAGCCCCTTGGTTTTGGCAGCGCCGATCTGGATCTTGTTCTGCGCTTTATTGCATGCGAGAATTTGCGCGTCGGTATTGACGGCAATATATTCCGCGCTCGTGATCCCGGCTTCGATCATGCGGTTTACGGCATTGTTCCCCGCACCGCCGACGCCGATGACACGGATGCGCGCCTTTCCGTTGTTATTTGCGACAGGGCCGACCCCTGCGCGTTCCGGTTCTCTCCCAAGGAACGGAACATGATCGTTAAACATATCTTTTAACCTCCGAATGCATTGATAATACGGTTGACAAACCCGCTCTTCCCGTGATCTTCAAGAGCCATGTCCATGAGCGCGATATAGGAGCTCATGGAGGGTTTGTTGTAATAGGGCAAATTGGGTGACAGCTGTTCGCAGATGCGGTTGAACCGCTTTGTAAGGTGCTCGAGCGAACCGCGGATATCCATGAGCCCCTCCCCCGTGACGTAGAGCGGCTTATAGTCGAGTTCGCGGCCGGAACAGAAGTCCATGAAGGGTGCAAATTCCTCGCAGAGGCTATCCAACCCGTCGCGTACGGTCTCGATGAACACATCCGAGCGGATCTCGTAGGTCATGCCGCGGTGGTTAAATTCCACCGTCTCCGCCGAGCCCTTCGCAAAAAGATTTGCACGCGACAGGAGCGCAAGCGCGGCGTCGTACGCCGACGGCGGCAAGTGCAGGCGATCCATGAGATCGACGACGATCTGCCCTCTGCCCGCCCAGTGCGTCTCCTGTGCGAGAACGCCGTTCCCGAACAGCACCAGAACGGAAGAAGAGAGAAATCCCACGTCGAGGAAGAGCGCGTATTCGTCGCGCGTCTCCGACGGGATGAGATACTTCGCCATGGCAAATTCCGTCGGCAGAAAGCGGACGGAGATCTTCATGCTCTTGCCAAGCTCTTCCATCACCTTCGCGTAATATTCGCTGCAATAAAAGTACGAGAGCAGGCCGGAGAGCGAGGAAGCGGAGATCCCGATGGGATCGACGACGCGGCGGTTATCCGACGTCGTGTAGATCATGCTCGTCGCGCGGATCATGCGGTAGCCCTCCATCTTCTCCGCGCCGCTCGCGAACAGCGAGTCGAGCTCCTTCTGCGTGATCTTGCGCTTTTTGGGGAACCCGATGTTGCTCTCCTTGGAGATCACCTTGGTAAAGCCGCCGGGCACCCCGACGTACAGCTCGCGGATGCGCTCTCCGCACGTCTGTTCCACCGAAGAGATCGTGTTCTCGATCTTCTCCGTAAGCGACTTCACGTCGAAAAAGCTGCCCGCATCGTCGTACCCGTCATAAGATTCGGTTTTGCTCGCCTTAAAAATGAACGTGTTGTTGACCCCCCGTTCACCGACTATAACGGCAATTTCCGAGGAGCGCACGTCCAACACAGCAACGCTTTTGCGTCCCATTTCTTATCCCCTTGTGAAAAGCAGTGAATACGCTTCTATTATAGCAAATCGTGACACATATGTCAAGAAAATGGTGATAAAATTCCCCTATATCTATCAAAAAAGCGCCCCGTAGGACGCTTTTCGTAACCGGCGGTTCCCATCAAACAATTTCGCCCGCCTTCGGGCGGAGCCATGCGGCCTAAAACGGCAATTCGTCGAAAAAGGACACGTTCGCGGAGGCGCCGTCGGAGGACAGATTGCCCACCGTGATCGCGCCGTACATGCGCCTCTTATCGGAGAAATTCGGGGAGAGGTACCCAAATTCTTCATCCGTAAAGGCGGCGCGCGCCTTGACGGCGATCCCCTCCGAGGGGTTGCGGATGGCGATCTTGACGCCCTCCCGCATCGTGACGACAAAGAGCATGTGTTCGGGGATCACCTGACCCCCGCCGCTCACAAGGCTCAACGATACGACGTTCGCACGAACACCGCCTCCGAGCAATTCGGAAAAGACGGAAAACATCTCGTAGATCTGTTCGAAGTAGCCGCCCGTCGCCTGTTCGCCGAGGGTAAGTTCGCTCTCGAAGCCCTCCAAAACGATGTTGTTTCCCCCGCTGCGGTTGGTGTTTTCCCCGTCGTAGAGGTAATAGCCCTCTTCGTCGAGGATCGCATAGTTGTCCCCATTGGGGATGGCGTAGAACTCTTTGCGCTCCGTGACCTGAACTTTCACCGTCTTGGGAAACTGCTTTTCCACATTTTCGACGCGGAAACAGGGATAGCCGCTTACCTTTTCCTTAACGGCTTCGAGGTCGAGAAAGGTCGTGCTGCTGCCGACGAACTCGTCGAGCTCGGCCTTCAGCGCTTCGGCGTCCCTGCGGCCCGCCTCCGAACACACGGTAAAATCGCTGTCAATGAGAGTAACCGTAAAAACCGCGTTCAACCCCACGCCGATCGTGGCGAAGAGCAACAAGAAAGATACTACGGTCGTGATGATGACTCTCGATTTCATTGGTAACTCCTTAAACTATATGCGTACGCGTTTGATCTCCGAGCCGAGGGAGCGCAGTTTGCCCTGCAGATCGGAATAGCCCCTGTCGAGATAGGAAAGGTCGAGAACTTCCGTGACCCCGTCCGCCGCAAGCGCCGCAATGACGAGCGCCGCACCGCCGCGGAGGTCGCCGGCGAGGACGGTGGCGCCGTGCAGTTTGTTTACGCCCCGCACGAAGGCATTCCGCCCCCGGACTTCGATATCCGCCCCCATCTTTTGCAGCTCGGGCACATATTTGAAGCGCGTCTCGAAGAGGTTCTCCACGATGAGCGCACCCCCTTCGCACACCGTATTGAGCGCCGTGATCTGCGCCTGCAGGTCGGTGGGAAAGCCGGGGAACGGCATCGTCTCTATCCTGCGGTTGCATTTGAGCCTGCCGTAACTTGCTATCTTTATTTTATCATTTTTTGTATGTATTTTGCAACCGTTTTCACGCAATTTGTGTAACAATAACCCGATATTTTCCGGCTTTACGCCGTTTACTTCCACCTCCCCGCCGCAGATCGCGCATGCAATCAGGTAGGTGCCCGCCTCGATGCGGTCTTTAATGGGAAAATATTCCACGCCGCCGAGCGTTTTCACGCCCTCGACTTCGATGGTGTCCGTTCCCGCACCGCGTACCTTCGCCCCCATTTGATTGAGAAAGTTCTGCAGATCGACGATCTCGGGCTCCTTTGCGGCGCCCTGCAGCGTCGTCGTCCCCTCCGCTTTTACGGCGGCGAGCAAGATGTTCTCCGTCGCCCCCACGCTCGGAAAATCGATGGGGATCTCCGCGCCCCGCAGACGGTCGCACTCGCAGTAGATGTAGCCGTCGCGCTCGGTGATGTTCACCCCGAGCCGCTTCAGGGCGTTCAGGTGGATGTCGATGGGACGGAGCCCGATGTCGCAGCCGCCCGGGTAGGCGATCACCGCGCGGTGGAAGCGGGTCAAGAGCGAGCCGAGCATGAAAACGGAGGAGCGAAGCTCCTTGGTGAGCGCCGACGATATTTTGTGCGAACAGGCATTTGCGCTGTCGATGGTGACGTTGTTCCCTTGAAATGTTACCTCCGCGCCGAGCTCGCGCAGGATCTGCGCCATGCAGGAAACGTCGGTGATGGCGGGCGCTTCGCATATGGTCACGCGCCGATCGGTCAGAATAGAGGCGGCAAGCAGGGGCAGTACGGAGTTCTTTGCGGATTGCAGCCGCACTTCGCCGAAGAGCTTTCTCCCGCCGTCTATCACAAATTTATCCATAGCATTCTCCTCGTGTATTTCGGAAAATACGGAAAAACCCGGGCATACGGGCTTCCGCATTTTATTTGTATATCTTATGAATTTTCCCCCTTCCGTTGTGCCTCGAGACGCCGTAGACGACCCCCATCCCCGTCATGGTCACGATGAGCGACGTGTTCCCCGCGGAGATGAGCGGGAGCGGCAGCCCCGTCGGCGGAATGCACCCGCTTACGACGAGGGCGTTGAGCGCGCTCTGGACGGCAAAGGCAAGAATGATGCCGGAGACCAGCATGTAGCCGTAGAAGTTATCGCAACTGTTGGCGATGCGGAAGCCGCGCCAAATGACGAATCCGATGACGGCAAACAGCAGAAGAACGCCGAAAAAGCCCGTCTCTTCGCCGATGACGGAGAGGATGAAGTCGCTCTCGGAGAAGGGCAAAAAGCGATATTTTTGGCGGGAGCGGAAGAGCCCGACGCCGAACAGTTTGCCGTTCCCCAGCGCGTACAGAGACTGGATCAGCTGATACCCCTCCTCCTTGGGCGAAGCCCACGGGTCGACAAACGCCGAGAGCCGCTGCAGACGGTAGGGTTCGGCGAGGATAAGCGCGGGCACCGCAAAGAGGACAGGCACGCAGATGGCGGCGAGCGATTTCCACGACGCGCCACCGAGGAAGATCATCCCGATCATAAGGGCGCCGACGCACATCGTCACCGACATGTTGGGCTCGAGCATGATAAGAACGCAGATGGAGAGCCCCGCGGCGAGAATGGGCAAAATGCCACTGAACCTGCCGACGCGCGACGGATCCTTGGAAAAATACGCCGCCGTAAACAGGACAAAGCCGAATTTTGCGAACTCCGAGGGCTGCACCGTGACGGGGCCTATCCCGATCCAGCGCGTTGCGCCGTAGTTGCTCCGCCCCACCCCGGGAAGAAAGACGAGGGCGAGAAGAACAAGGGAAACGACGAGCGCGGGAATGCCCGCGCGCCTGAATTTACGGTACGGGACAAAGGAAATGGCGATCATCCCGGCGAGCCCGAGCACGAAGCCGACGATCTGCTTCTTTAAGAAATATAGAGCATCGCCGTACTGCACTTCGGCATTGTAATAGCTCGCGGAATAGACGCAGACGACGCCGTATGCCGCGAGCAAAATGACAGCGGCGAGAAAGAGCAGATCGCCCTTCCCCGCCCTGTCCGATGCGGCTATTTTATTCGGCCTCTTCACGCTCGCCCCCTATTGCGGGAATGGCGGCGCCGTGCTCTTCTCGCCCGTATTCCCTTGCAAAGATGCCGACGAGCTCGGCAAAACGGTTTCCGCGTTCTTCGTAACTCGTAAAGGCGTCGAAACTTGCGGACGCGGGCGAAAGCAGCACGTTTTGCCCCCGCCGCGCCGTAAGATACGCCACGCGCACGGCGAGATCGAACGGGCGGCACAGCGTGAGATTGGTATACCCCTGCTTGAGCGCCGCGCCCAAGATGCGGAAGGCATTCTCCCCGTAAATGACGGTATGGACGACATTGGACTGTTTGATGGCGTCGAACAGCGCCTCGTAGGTGTAGCCCTTGTCCTTCCCGCCGACGAGCAGCACGCTTTCGCCCTTTACGCTGCCGATCGCCTTGATCGTAGAATCCACATTGGTCGCCTTGGAATCGTCGATGAACACGATGCCGTTGAGCTCGCTCACCTTTTCGAGGCGATGTTTTACGCCGCGGAACGTCTTGAGCGCCGCCGCGATGGAGGCGTTCCCCGCCCCCATCAGCTTGGCTGCGGCGATTGCGGCAAGCGCGTTTGCGCGGTTGTGATCGCCGTCGAGCGGAAATTCATCGGCGGAAAGGATGCGCTCGCCGAAAAACCAGAACGCGCCGTCGGCAAGGTAGGCGCCCTCCACCTTTTCGCGCATGGAGAACCAAACCGTCGTCGCCTTCGTCTTTTCGTCGAAGGTGCGCACGACGGGATCGTCGTAGTTGAGCACGGCAAATTCGCTCTCCGAAGAATTTTTGAGAATGCGGGATTTGAGATATGTATAATTTTCCATGTTGTAGTGGCGGTTGAGATGGTCTTCCGTCACATTGAGCACAACGGCGACGTGCGGGCGCAGGGAATACAGCGTTTCGAGCTGGAAGGAGGAAATTTCCGCAACGGCGATGCCGTCCTCCCCCAGCTCCTTGAGACAAGATGTGATGGGCTTGCCGACGTTTCCGCACGCCACGGCGTTTTTGCCCGCCGTCTTGAAGATGCTCTCGAGCATGGTGACGGTGGTCGTCTTGCCGTTTGTCCCCGTGACCGCCACGACGGGGCATTTCAGCGCGAGCGCGCCAAGTTCGGCCTCTCCCACAATGCGCTTGCCCGCCCGCTTGAAGGAAACGGGGAGCGGATGATCGACGGGAATGCCGGGCGAGAGCACGAGGATATCGCACCGCTCGGATCTTTCGGCGAGCTCGTCCTTCCGGACGGGAATGCAGCCGAGTTTGGAGAGCCGCTCGATGGCGGCGCGGACGTTGGCGTCGTCTACGTCGTCATAGAGGTACACCTTTGCGCCGTGTTCCGCAAGGTATTCGCTCGCGGAGATCCCCGACCGCGAAAGCCCCGCAACGAGAAAAGTTTGTCGTGTAAACAGCATATCCACTCCTTTCCTCCCCACGGGTTGTCCCACAGGGAGATCAGACAAACGCGATCAACAGCGACGCCCCGAGCACCGCAGTCACGACGGAATAGACGTAGGCGATCTTCGCCTCGGTATATCCCTTCTCCTGAAAATGGTGGTGCGCGGGAGCCATGAGAAAGATCCGTTTGCCCGTTTTTTTATAGTATATTACCTGTAGGATGACGGATATGCTTGAAAATACAAAGGTGATGCCGACGATCGGGATCGCGAGGGCGTTCCCCGAGAAGAGCGCGACGCATGCAGCAAAGCCGCCGAGGGAGAGCGAACCGGTGTCCCCCATGAACAAACTTGCGCGGTTGACGTTGAAGATGAGAAAGGCCGAAAGCGCGCCCGTGAGCGCGAAGGAGAGCGCCGAAAGCGGAGCGCTTCCGCCCTGAAGCGCGATCAAAACGCCGAAGATCGCGAAGAATACGGCGCTCACCGAGCCCGCGAGCCCATCCAACCCGTCCGTCAGATTGACGCTGTTCACCGTGGCAAGAAAGATAAAGACGCCGAGCGGGAGCATTCCCCAGCCGATGTCGTACCCCGCCGTGCTGTACGGCATTTTGAGTATGGTGAGTCCGTTGAGACAGCAGTATATGCTCGCCATCGCCGCGACCGCCAGCTGGAAAACGATCTTCTGGTACGGGCGCAGGCCGAGATTTTTCCCCCGCAGCTTCTTCAGAAGGTCGTCGAGAAACCCGACGGCAAGATACGCGAGCCCCACCGCAAGCACGACGGGGAAAGACTTGTCCGTTCCGTCGGAAAATACGATCGCGGCAACGCACGCGGCGATGATAAAAGCGAGTCCGCCCATCGTGGGCGTCCCGCTCTTTTCCATGTGTTCCTTGACGTACGACAGAATGTTCTGCCCCGCCTTCAGACGCTTCAAAATCGGTATGAGCAGGGCACAAAGAGCGAACGAAAGCGCAAACGCAACCGCCGCAGCAAACAAAAAATTACGCATTTCCGCCCTCGATGACCGACTTTATCACGGCTTTATCGTCGTAGGCATACTTCACGCCCATGATCTCCTGCGTGTTTTCCCCGCCCTTGCCCGCGACGAGAAGGACGTCGCCCGTCTGCAACAGGCCGATGGCGTATGCGATCGCCTTCTCCCGATCCTCCATGGCGGTAAAGTGCGTGCCGGACTTCATAAACCCCTCGCAAATTTCCGAGATGATGGCGCAGGGGTCTTCATAGCGCGGATTGTCCGAAGTGATCACGGAAAAGTCGCTGCAATTGGCCGCGATCTCCCCCATGATGGGGCGTTTTTCGCGGTCGCGGTTGCCTCCGCACCCGAAGAGCAGGATGAGCCTTCCCTTGCAGTGGCCGCGGAGCGCGAACAGCGACTGGCGGAGCCCGTCCGGCGTGTGGGCGAAATCGACGTAGATCTCGGCGCCGCGGTAGGTGCAGATGTGCTCCAGCCTGCCGTTGACCGTCGTACGGGAGAGCCCGCGGGCGATGGCCTCCGGGGGAACGCCCAAGCGGTGCGCCGTGCACGCCGCCGCGAGCGCGTTATAGACATTGTGACGCCCCGCCATTTTCAGGTTCGCCTCGCAAAGCTCGTCCTCGAGGTTGAGAAGCACCCGCGTCCCGTCGATGCCTTCCTCCTCCGGCAGGGCGAAGCAGTCGGCGGGCGTCTCCAGCCCGTACGTCACCGCCTCGGCGCCCTGCTGGGCGAGGCGTTCGCTGTAGGCGTCGTCCGCATTCAATACGGCGAGTTTGCACCTGTCCGCCGTGAAGAGCGAGCGCTTTGCGGCGGCGTATGCCTCCATATCGCCGAAGAAATCGAGATGATCCTGCGTCAAATTGGTGAAGATCGCCGCGTCATAGACGATCGGGCAGTCCTTTTTGAGCGCAAGCGCATGCGCGGAAACCTCCATCGCGACGTACTCCATTCCCGCCTGCTCCATTTCGGCGAGCAGCGAAAAGAGCGAGACGGGGTCGGGCGTGGTGAGCGAGGGGTCGATGCGCACCTCGCCGTATCGTGCGCCGAGCGTGCCGATGAGCCCCGCCTTCTTCCCCGCGGCGGTCAGAATTTCGTAGAGCATATGCGTGACGGTCGTCTTGCCGTTTGTTCCCGTCACGCCGATCACGGTAAGTTTTTGCTCGGGGTGGCCGTAAAACGCCGCCGCGATCTCGGCGAGCGCACGCCTTCCGTCCCGCACGACGAGCTGCGGAATGCCGACGTTCAGCTGGCGCTCGCACACAATTGCCGTGGCTCCGCGCGCCTCCGCTTCCTCCGCAAAGAGGTGGGAATCCACCTTTGTCCCGCGGAAACAGAGGAACAGATCGCCGTCGCCGACGACGCGGCTGTCGGTGCACAACCCCCTGATCTCTCTGTTCTCCCCCACGAGCCGACCGCCCGTTTCCTTTGCAAAAATTTCAAGTTCCATCCCCTATCCCTCCGTTGGCTGAATTTTCATCAGATCGATGATCCCGCGGAATATCTCCCCCGCGCAGGGTGCGGCGACCGTGCTGCCGTAATATGTGCCCTGCGGCTCGTCTATGATGACGAGCGCAAGATATTTGGGCGACTTTGCGGGAAAGTACCCCACAAAGGACGAGACATATTTCCCCTGCGCGATTTTGCCGTCGACATATTTTTGCGCAGTCCCCGTCTTTCCCGCCACATGATAGCCTTCGATGTACGCCTTTTTGCCGCTCCCGTCGCGGACGACCCCCTCGAGCATGCCCGACAAGATGACGGAGGCCTCCTCGCTCACGGTGCGGCCGACGAATTTTTCCTTGACGAAGTAGTGCGTAAGGCCGTCGTCGGTGTAAATTTCGCTGACGAGGCGGGGCGAATAATAGTATCCGCCGTTGACCGCCGCGGCCGCGGCGCATGCGAGCTGCAGGGGCGTCACGGCGATGGTCTGCCCGAAGCCGATGCGCGCGAGGTCGCCGTTTTTTACCGTGCTCTCGGCGAGCAGCATGCCGATGGACTCCCCCGAAAAATCTATCCCCGTCGCCCGCCCGAAACCGAAGGCCTTCAGGTATTCGTAAAATTTATTTTTCCCCAAAGCGAGCGCAATATCCACAAAGCAGGGATTGCAGCTGTTGTTCAACGCCTCGGCGAGCGTCTGGTTGCTGTGCTTTCCGTTCTTATGGTCGCTCCAGCACTTGATCTGCGAGCCGTCCACCGTGCGCGTGCGCGATGAGGAAAACACATGATTTGTGGAGAACGCCCGATCGTTTCCGCGCAAATATTCCTCGATGTCGGCGGCCGCCGTCACGATCTTGAAGGTCGAGCCCGGCTCATAGATGTCCGATACGATGCAGTTCCTCGAAAGCAAATTGAGCGAATCGAGGTCGTCGCGCGGGATGTCGTTCAAATCGTAGGAGGGAAGATTTACCATCGCGAGCACGGAGAAGTCGTTGGGGTCGAGCACGATCGCCCGCGCCGCTTTTGCATTTGACTCGGCGAGGGCGCGCGCCATCACCTCCTCCGCAAGCGCCTGAATGCGATAGTCGAGCGTCAGCCGCACATTCATGCCGTCCGTCGCGGGGACGTAGGCGGCGGAGGCCCCCTTCAGGTCTACCCCTACAAGGTCGGTCTCGAACAAGATCTCGCCGTTGTCCCCGGCGAGGTATTCGTCGTAGCTCCGCTCGAGCCCCGTCGTCCCGCTTCCGTCGTACGAGGTGAAGCCCAGAACCTGCGAGGCGAGCGCGCCGAAGGGATAGTACCGCAAGTTGTCCCGCGCGTAGTATACGCCGGAAATATCGTAACTTTCGATGCTCTGCACGACCTCCTTTGCCGTCCGCTTCACAACGGTGATCTCCGAGCGCCCCTTGTCGGTCAGCTTTGCGTACAGCTCGTCGTACGAGAGCCCGAGCGACTGCGAGAGCAGCTGCGCGCTCCCCTCGGGATCGGTGACCGCGTTCGCCCGCGCATACACGCTGTATGCGGTCTTGTTCGCCGCGAGCACCTCCCCGTTTCTGTCCACGATGCGGCCGCGCCCGGCGACGACGGGGATCTCCCTCGTCCACTGGTCGAGCGCGAGATAGTGCAGATCGTCCTCCCATATCGCCTGTATGTAGAAGAACCGCGCGAGAAAAAGGCAAAAAATAAAGGCTATCGCCATTAAAACGGCAAATAACCTCTTTCGTAGGACAGAGAACGAATATCCTGTCTTTTTTATTTTGTTTTCCTCCGGACTTAATTATCGAGCACCATGTTGTTCTTGGCCGCCCACTCTGCGATGCTCTCGGGCGTCGTAAGGTCTGCGATCTGTTCCTGAACGGACTGCGTCGCCTTGGTCAACTCGTCGAGCTGCGTCCTTCTGATCGCGATATCCGACTCGATGGAGCGGATGATGCCGGAATTGACGCCGATGAGAACGAGCGCTAATACGATCGCCGCGCATACGACGGCAAGTACGACCTTGGTTTTCGTGGAAAGTACGGTACGAAAGCCGACCTTCTCTTCGGGCTCCTCCGCCACTTTTGCCGCGGGACGGATAAGCGTGTCCATCGTGCGACGGGTGGGAACGGCGTCCTCGTCCTCGGCGGTGGGCGCGACGGGCGCGGCGGTCAGAACGGACTCGCGTGCCGTTTGCTGCTGCGGCGCGTAGAGCGTGCCGTCCTTAAAGGTGTATTCGCCGAACAAATCATGATTGCCTGCGGGCGCGACGACGGGCGTATACTGCGCGATGCGGTCTGCGGCCGACGGCGCGGCGGGCGCTTGAACGGGAGCCGCGGGCTCCTGCACGGCGACGGAGGCGGCAGCCGAAGCTCTTACCGGCTCGCCTTCCTTTGCGGAATTATATGCCTCCGCATCCTCGAAACGAAGTTTGCGGTAGTTGTCCGCGATGTTTTGTTTGTGCGCTTCCTCCGCGGGCGTGACCAAACGATCTTTTAACGATGTGTAGCCTTGCCGGGGAGCTCTTTCCAAAATCGCCGTGTCAGACATAATTTTTACCTCACTTTATTCGTATTCGACAGATCGCGCACTCATTCTACGATTTTTTCCACGATCCGTAATTTTGCGCTCTTGCTGCGCGGGTTCATACCGATCTCTTCTTCACCCGCCGTCTGCGGTTGTTTGCCTACGTACTCTGCTACTTTTTTCTTTCCGCACACGCACACGGGGAAATTCTTGGGACACTCGCATGCGGTGGTAAGATCTCTGAACACCTGTTTTACGATGCGGTCTTCCAGCGAATGGAAGGTCAGGATACATGCCCTGCCGCCCTGCTTCAGCTTTCCGACGAGCCCCCTTATGCAGGCTTCCAAGCCGTCGAGCTCGCCGTTGACTTCGATGCGGATGGCCTGAAACGTCTTTCTCGCGCAAGCCGCGGAGCGGAATTTCGGGGGAATGCCCGCCTCGGTCAGTTCTTTGAGCTCTCCGCAGGTGCGTATGCGGCCTTTGCCGCGCGCCCTTGCAATGTTGCGTACAATGGACGGTGCGAACTGCTCTTCCCCGTAGCTGCGCAGGATGCGTATGAGCTCTTCTTCGGGATAGCCGTTGACGACCTCTTCCGCCGTGAGACGCGAACGCTTGTCCATCCGCATATCGAGCGGGGCGTCCGCCGTCCGATAGGTGAAGCCCCGGGACGCGTCGTCGATCTGATGGGAAGAAATTCCACAATCCACGAGTACTCCGTCGAGCTTTCTGTCGCCGAGAACTTCTTGGTAGTTCTTGTAATCCGTTCTGTGGAGTTCGAACCTGCCTTCAAACCGGGCAAGCCGCTTTCCCGCTTCGTCGATCGCGTCGCCGTCTTTGTCCGTTGCGATCAGCCTGACTGTCGGATCGGCGGAAAGTATTCCGTAGGAATGTCCGCCTCCGCCGACCGTTCCGTCAAAATAGACGCCGCCGGCGCGGATATTCAGCCCCTCGAGGACTTCCCGCAGCATGACCGGCAGATGATACTCACTCATCTTGCTCGTGACCGGCTTGCGCTTCCCGCCTCTTCCTGTAGTAGATCGCATTGGCCTCGCGGAGCGTCATCTGGCTGCGCTTCTCTTCGAAGCGGTCGCGATCCCAGATCTCGATGAAATCGGTGAGCCCGACGGTGACGACTTCCTTTTTGATGCCCGCGATCTCCCTGAAGTACTTCGGGATCTTGGCGCGCCCCTGCGTATCGACTTCCACTTTGACCGAAGAGGCGAAGATGAAACGCATCGCGTCAAATTCCTCTTCGTTGTCGGGATCGATGTCCATCTCCCTGCCGACGCGCCTGTCCTTGACGGACTGCGGCATGACGGAAATGCAGCCGGGGGCATACTCGACGAAGTACAGCGGCTCCCCCTGGGGGAATGCCGACATGTACATTGCAGGGATCCTGATTCGATTTTTATCGTCGAGTGCGTGATCGACTCTGCCACCGAGCATACCGTCTCCGTTTTCCCGAATTTTTTTGCCGTTCGGGAGACTCCTTCGTTTGTCTGTAAGAATTATAGCACACCCCGTCCCCCCTGTCAACCACGTTTGACCACTTTTCTACGAAAAAAAGAAAAAATTTTTTCTAAATAATTGAACAAACGTTCGAATAAAAGAGCTTTTTGTTCATTTTTCGAGCCTTTCCGAGAAAAATCACCCCGCCGAACGAAAAATTTTTCGAGGACGGCGGTGGTTGAAAGTGGATGTCAGGTGGTTTCGGGTGGTCACGCCGCCCTATTTTCAAAAGCGAAAAAAGCCTGCGAGCCGTTCCTTCGCCCCCATCGAACACTTCACAGTTGTAAAACGCCGAAATTTCGCGGCGGAAAAACGTGTAATGCGTGCATCCGAGCACGACTGCCTGCGGAAAAATGCCCGCCGGAAGGTGGTCGGAAAGGGTCAAGGGTGTCCCCTTGGTAAGGTGCGCCTCGATCGCCCCCGCCAGCCCCGGAAGCGCGCATACCGTGATGCGGCGGTCGGGAAATCTGCCGACGAGCTCACGCAGCCGTTCGCTCTCCGCCGTCCTCGGCGTGGCGAGCACGAGGATGTCGCGGTATTTTTCGGCGGCGGGTTTTACGGCGGGCTCCATTCCGAGAATGGGAAAGGAGAATTTTTTCCGCATCGCCTCGGCGCAGACGGCGGTCGCCGTATTGCAGGCGAGCACGGCGGCGTCCACTTTGTGGCGCTTAAGCGCTTCCAGCCCCTCCGTGACGAAAGCCTCGATCTCCTCCTTGCTGCGGCTCCCGTACGGCGCATGGAAATTATCGCCGTAATAAAAGTACTCCGCCTGCGGGAGCACGCGGCGGCAGGCACAGAGCACCGTAAGCCCCCCTACCCCGCTGTCAAACAGGCCTATCCTGATTTTTTTCTGCATTTCCGTCCCCTTTTTCTCGCTAAAATTTAAGAATTTTTCTTGCAATCGGTATGAAAAACAGTTTACAAGCATTGCATTTTATGCTAAAATAACAAAGGTTATTAAGAGATTAAGGAGTATATCTACCGTGCCGAACATCAAATCCGCAAAAAAACGCGTACTTGTCACCGAGAAGAAGACCGAAGAGAACAAGGCGATCAAATCCGCTTTGAAAACTCAGATCAAGAAGTTTCTTGCAGCCGTTGCCGCAGGCGATAAGGAGAAGGCGAACGCCCTCTACCCCGTCACCGTGTCGGCCATCGATTCCGCCGTCACCAAGGGGATCCTGCACAAGAACAACGCCTCGAACAAGAAAGCGAAGTTTGCAAAGAAACTCGCCGCGCTCAACGCATAACGCAGAATTTTTTTCCGGCGTCCGCTTGGGCGCCGTTTTTTTGTTGTTTTTTCCGCCCTTTTGTATGGCGGACTCTTTTTTTGTCATTCTTTCACAAAATCGTGAATTTTTCCCCTATCGCAAAATTTTATTGACTTATTACATTATTTATTATATACTGTCCGCGTCCTGTTGTTTATTTTTATTAAACTTTACGTTTAATCTTGCGAAAGTTTGATAAAAAAAGGCGAAAAGTTTAACAATACTAAACTTACGGTGGCTGATATGGAACTTGGCGCAAAACTCAAAGAGATGCGGCAGCAAAAAAATTTGACGCAGGAAGAGCTTGCGGATCGCTGCGAACTGACGAAAGGTTACATTTCCCAGCTCGAAAACGATCTCACAAGCCCCTCTATCGCGACGCTCTGCGACCTTCTCAACGCGCTCGGAAGCAACCTTTCCGACTTTTTCCATGAAGAAGCGGAGGAAAAGGTCGTCTTTTCCGAGGAGGAGTACATCGAAAAGCAATCCGACGGGATGTTGCTGCGGTGGGTCATTCCCAACGCGCAGAAGAACATGATGGAACCCGTGCTCGTCGAGCTCGAGGCGGGCGCGCGGACGCAGACCGATTTCCCCCACGAGGGCGAGGAATTCGGGTATGTGCTGGAGGGACGGATCTCGGTCGTCACGGGCAATAAGAGCAACCCCGTTAAAAAGGGCGAGAGCTTTTATTACACGGCCGGCAAAGAACATTACATTATAAATAGGAGTAAGGGAAGATCCAAATTCATCTGGATCTCCACCCCACCCAACTTTTGATTTACGGGAGATAAGACAATGGCGGAACACATCATCGAACTGCAGGACGTAACAAAATACTACGGGGAAAATCTGGTCATCGACCATGTCAGCTTTTATGTAAATAAGGGCGAATTTATCACCTTCCTCGGGCCCTCCGGATGCGGCAAGACGACGACTTTGCGCATGATCGCGGGCTTCGATCTTCCCACGAGCGGCAAGATCCTTCTGAACGGGAAGGACATCTCCCTTCTCCCCCCCAACAAGCGCCCGGTGAATACCGTTTTCCAGCGCTATGCCCTCTTCCCCCATCTCAACGTCTACGAAAACGTCGCCTTCGGGCTCAAGTGCAAGAAGGTTCTCAACACCTATCGCAACGACAAGGGCGAAGAGTACACCAAAAAGGAGCGGCTGACCAAGAAAACCATCGAGGAAAAGGTGAAAAAGGCGCTTGCGCTCGTCGACCTCGAGGGGTTTGAAAAGCGCTCCGTCACCACCCTTTCGGGCGGCCAGCAGCAGCGCGTGGCGATCGCACGCGCCGTCGTGAACGAACCGGAGATCCTGCTGTTGGACGAGCCGCTCGGCGCACTCGATCTGAAAATGCGCAAGGAGATGCAGATCGAGCTCAAAGAGATGCACAGGCGCCTCGGCATCACCTTCATCTATGTCACCCACGATCAGGAAGAGGCGCTCACCATGTCGGATACCATCGTCGTCATGGCGGACGGCGTCGTCCAGCAGATCGGCACCCCTACGGGCATCTATAACGAGCCCGCAAACACCTTCGTGGCCGACTTCATCGGGGAGAGCAACATCTTCAACGGCACCGTCGTCGGCGCCCGCAAGGTGAAGTTCTGCGGCAAGACGTTCGACTGCGTCGATGACTTCGGCGAAGGCGAGCCCGTCGACGTCGTCGTCCGCCCCGAGGACGTGCAGATGACTTCCCCGGAGCGCGGCGTGCTCAAGGGCGAGGTCATATCCGTCGTGTTCAAGGGCATCCACTACGAGATCACCGTTCAGGTCGGGAAATACGAGGTCGTCGTGCAGAGCACCGAGAGCCGCGCCGTCGGCGAGACCATCGGGCTCAACGTCGCGCCCGACGGCATCCACCTGATGCGCCCCAAATACACGACCAACGTGTTCGACGGCGTCATCGACAAGGAAAACAAGGTGGAATTTGCGGGCGGAAAATTCGACTGCGACGTCACGCAGCTCTATCCCGGGAGCCACATCGACGAAGAAGATTATCTCATCACCGCGGCGGGCGAAAAAATCGATCTTACGGGCACCGAGGTCAAGGTGGAAGTCGGCCTCTACGACATCTCGATCAGCGACGACGAGGAAGCGGGCGGCACGACGGGGCACATCATCTCCATCATCTATAAGGGCGACCACTACCGTCTCATCGTCCGCACGGGCGACAGCGACGAGGACGAGGACTTCGTGTTCGCGACGGAGGACTTGTGGAACGAGAACGACTACGTCTCCGTCATCATTCCCAAGGATAAGATCAAGCTCACGCTGAAAAACACGGAGGAAAAGAAGAGATGAAGGTGCCGCGGTTTTCCCGCAAGACGCTGTGCATCCCCTATGCGGTGTTCTTGCTGTTTTTCGTCATCCTCCCCATGCTCGTCATCCTCGTTTATGCGTTTACGGACAGAAACATGGGCTTTTCGTTCGGGAATTTCGTGAAATTCTTCTCCGACCCGACCAAACTTTCGACCATCGTCTACTCCATTGTCATCGCGCTCATCACGACGGTCGCCTGCCTTCTCGTCGCCTATCCCATCGCCTACATCCTCGCGCGGAGCAATATGAAAAAGAAGCACGTCATTTTGATGCTCTTCGTGCTCCCCATGTGGATCAACTTCGTGCTCCGCGTCAACGCCATCCGCGAGCTCTTCAACTGGATCGGGCTCCTCGGGCAGACAAATTACTTCAACACCGTGTTCGGCATGGTGTACGACTTCCTGCCCTTTATGATCCTGCCGCTCTACACGACGCTCATGAAGATCGACAACAGCCTCTATGAAGCGAGCGCCGACCTCGGCGGCAACGCATTTACGGCCTTCACCCGCATCACCCTCCCCCTCTCCGTCCCCGGCATCGTCAGCGGCGTTACGATGGTCTTTCTGCCTTCCATGACAAACTACGTCGTATCCGATATGCTCGGCAACTCCATGGTGACGATCATCGGGAAATTCATCTATGAATACTTCGGCAGCGATTGGCATATGGGCTCGATGGTCGCGCTCATCCTGCTTATCGTTGTATTCATCTCGACGTGGCTCACGGGCGGCTTTCAATCCGAAGAAAATGTACGGGGGGCAAATCTATGAAGAAGCAACTCGCGGGAAAATGTTTCAAAGCGGCGTTCGTCGGTCTCGTTCTTCTCAT
This sequence comes from uncultured Clostridia bacterium, assembly GCA_947629845.1. Lineage (GTDB taxonomy): Bacteria > Bacillota > Clostridia > Christensenellales > Borkfalkiaceae > Gallimonas. Next base: position 1,885 of record CANRFD010000011.1, on the reverse strand, counting down.
CCTCTACGCCCCCATCCTTCTCCTCGCCGTATACTCCTTTATCTCGACGGATATCATCGGCCAAGCGGGGACGTTCTCCCTCCAACACTATGTAAAATTGTTTGGAGATCCCATCATTCTCGAAATGATCGGCAACACCCTGCTGCTCGCCTTTCTCGCCGCGTTCCTCTCCACCGTATTGGGAACGCTCGGTGCGCTCGGCATGTTTTACTGCAAAAAACGGGTCAAGGCCGTCCTGCACGGCGCCTCGCAGATCCCCGTCATCAATGCGGAGATCGTCACGGCGCTCGCGCTCGCCATCACCTTTGTCGTCGTCGGCATCGGGAAATCCTACTTTACAATGCTCATCGGCCATATGGTCATATGCACGCCCTTTGTCGTGCTCTCCGTCATGCCCAAGCTGAAGCAAATGGACAATTCGCTCTACGAAGCGGCGCTCGATCTCGGCGCAAGCCCCTTCAAGGCGCTTTGGAAGGTCGTATTGCCGCAGATCGTCCCCGGCGTCATCTCGGGCTTCATGCTCGCCATCACGCTCTCGCTCGACGACTATATCGTCACCGTGTACACCCGCCCCAACGGGTTTGAGACCATCTCCACCTACGTATTCAACGCGACGATGCGCGGCAATGCGCACACGGCGGAGACGCTCTCCTCCTTCTGGGCGCTTACGACCATCATCTTCCTCGTCATCGTGCTGTTCGTCGTCTGCTCCAATCTCGTCGGCAGGAAGAAAAAGGAGGCAACCAAGTGAACGCAAAGAGAATTTCCGGCGTACTGCTCGCCTGCGCACTGCTCGCCCCCACCCTCGCCACGCTCACGGGCTGCGGCGGCAAAAAGGCGGACGTCATCCTGCGGGTCTACAGCTGGGAGGAATACATCGACAACGGCGGTGAAGGCTCGTATCAGTACGACGTCGAGGAAAACGAGGAGGCGCCCCGCATCCTCGACGACTTCGAGGCGTGGTACGAAGAGACCTACAACGAGAGCGTGCGCGTGGACTACGCCACCTTCGGCACCAACGAGGACATGTACAACGAAATCGTCCTCGGCAACGAGTACGACCTTCTGTGCCCCTCCGATTACATGATCATGAAGCTCGCCGCGGAGGATCGCATCGAGCCCTATGACGACAGCTTTTTCGACGCGAGCGACCCGCTCAACTACTATGTGCGCAACGTCTCCCCCTACATTAAAAATGTGTTTGAAAACGGCACGGTCGCCACCACGCGGGACGGCGAGACGGAGACGCACAGCTGGAGCGAATACGCCGCGGGCTACATGTGGGGAACGACGGGCTTTGTGTACAACCCCAACACGGTGAACAGAGACGACCTCGAGCAGCTCGGCTGGGCGGCGTTCACCGAAAAAAATTACGCCAACAAGATCACCGCCAAGGACAACGTGCGCGATACCTACTTCGCCGCGCTCGGGCTCACCTATCAGGACGAACTGCTCGCCCTCGACAGGTCGGCGGCGGACTACAACCAAAAGCTCACCGAGATCTTCAACCGCACCGACGCGGAATACACCGGCGACGTCGGGGAAACCCTCCTCGCCATGAAGGACAATATCTACGGCTTCGAGACGGACACGGGCAAGCAGGACATGGTGAGCGAAAAAATTTGGCTCAACTACGCTTGGAGCGGCGACGCCGTGTACGCCCTCGACAAGGCCGAGGGCAACGAGGCTACGCCCGACGACCAGCGGCTGTATCTCGAGTACTACGTCCCCGAAGCGGGTTCCAACCTCTGGTTCGACGGCTGGGTGCTCACGAAGGGCGCCGGAGAGCGCGGCACAAAGAAGGCGGCGCAGGCGTTCGTCAACTACATGTCCATGCCCGAGAGCGCCAAGCGCAACAGCTATTACATCGGCTACACCTCCGTCA
>CANRFD010000010.1 GCA_947629845.1 uncultured Clostridia bacterium | reverse complement strand
GCGGTAGGTACCGCGGGCGCCTGCGGCTGCGCGGGTGCGGCGGGGGAAACGGGAAGGCGCTCTGCCCTCTCCTTTACCGCCTTCAGTTCGTCCTCCAACTTCTTCATGCGGACGAGCAAGGCGTCGATATCGTAGTCCGCCTGCGGGGCGGAGACGCGCATGACCGCCGTCTCGAGCGCGATGCGCGGCGAAGAGGCGTAGCGCAGTTCCGTCTCCGTCTTGGCGAAAATTTCCGCCGCCCGCAGAATGGCCTTGCCGTCGGCCGCGTCGGCGAGCGCCTTCACGTCGGCAAAGAGTTCGCGGGGCAGCGCAAGCAATTTTTCCGCCTCGCGGCAGGTCTTGGCGACGGTCAAACGGTTGAGAAGTTCCAAAATGTCCTTCAACAGCACGCCCACCGACTTCCCCTCGGCGAGGATGCGTTCGGTCTGCGAGATGGCGGCATTGAGATCGGCGGTCAGAATGGCGCGGACGAGCGCCTCCGTCTCCTTGAAATCGGCCGCCCCGAGCACCGCCGTCACCCCCTCGTAGGTGGGCGTATCGGAGTCGGCGATGGAGAGCATGTCCCTGTCGCTCCCCGCACCCGCGCGGGCGATGGCCGCGACGGCGGCCTCCTCGTAGGGCTTGCCGATCTCGCCCAAAACGCGCTTCAAGTGCGCCTCGAGGTCCTCTTCGGGGATGAGTTTGAAGTCCAGCCGCATGCAGCGGGAGAGGATGGTCGCGGGGAGCTTCTGCGGCTCCGTCGTCGCGAGAATGAAGATGGCGTGCGCGGGCGGCTCCTCGAGCGTTTTCAGGAGGGCGTTGAACGCGCTGTCCGTCAGCATGTGGACTTCGTCGATGATGTAAACTTTATATTTGCCCGTGACGGGCGGATATTGCACCTTTTCGCGGAGGTCGCGCATCTCGTTTACGCCGTTGTTGGAGGCGGCGTCGATCTCCACGACGTCGAGCGATCCCCCGGCGAGCGCCACGCAGGTCGGGCAGCTGCCGCAGGGAGAGCCGTCCTTGGGGCTCTCGCAGTTGACGGCGCGCGCGAAGATACGGGCGACGCTCGTCTTGCCCGTGCCGCGGGGGCCGCAGAAGAGATAGGCGTGCCCGACGGCGCCCTGCGCGATCTGGTTTTTCAGCACGCGCACAACGTGTTCCTGCCGCACCATCTTGTCGAAGGTGTCGGGGCGGAATCTGCGATAGAGTGAAGTATGCATACAACTCCTTACGCGGCAAAAAGGCCGCGGCCGATATTTTCCGGAACAGTCCTGCGGTTGACCGCATAGGTGAGCAGGATCCAAAGCCCGAGCAGAGAAAGTACCACCGTATAGTACAGAATGTAGTACCACCACGACAGGGTGAACCCGGGCGCGACGACGAGGATGACCGAGCCGTCGATGATTTGAGAAAAGATTGCCGTGCCCTGCTGCACCCCCGTCGCTACGCAGATCTCGGTGTAGGCGATGATGCCGCCGAGGACGAGGCCCGTACAGATGAGATCGAGCTTTCTGAATCCGACGTGCACCATCATGGCGAGCCCGCCGAAGAAGAGCAGGGAATGGTTGGCGACGGCGAAATACCGTCCGATCTCGGTGGGATCGCGGGCGTAGAACACCTGCGGCATGACGAGCATGGCGATCGCATACACCAACCCGCACAGCGTACATAGTTGCGCGGCGGCAACCTTCAGCGGCCGCACGGGGATGAGAGCGAAAAAGCCGAACAAAAAGTAACAGACGGCGCTGATGTCCATGGGAAGGTTCCCCGAGGCCGCATATTGGGAGATCTTAAAGAAGAGCAGCCACACCGCCACGCAGTAGATGGACAAATGCGATAATGCCCTGTTTTTATAGGTCGCATACACCGCGAGCAAGGCAAAACACAGAAGAACGAATTGCACCGCCCGGATCGGCAAAAAATCATCCGTAAGCATCAGGTTCGTCCCCTTTATTGGAGATGCCCGCAAAGTTTGCGCCTTGCGCGCGAGAGGGCGTTGTCCACGCTCTTTACTTCCTTGCCCGTCGCCTCCGAGATCTCGGCATAGCTCATGCCGTCGAGGTAGTAGGTGACGACGCGGAACTCGAAGTCGGAGAGTTCGCGCGTCAGCCGCATGTGCAGCTCGGCGCGGCTCTCCCCGCTGATGAGATATTCTTCGGGCGTATCCCCGTCGGCGGGAAGGTCGGGGTCGAGCGGTTCGAGCTCCCCGCTCCTGTTGCGCCCCGCCGCCCGCAGCACGTCCACGATGCGCCGCGTCACGCAGAGGTAGGCGAAATTTTTGAAGCTCTTGCCCGCCTCGGGCCGATAGTCCCCGATGGCGGCATACAGCCCGATCATGCCCTCCTGCACGAGGTCGTCGGTCTCCGCCCCCGCGAGGAAGTACTTGCGCGCGACCGAGCGCACGGCGTTCTTATAGCGCAGGAGCAGCTCTTCCGTCGCCGCGCCCTCCCCCTTCTGCGCCCGCTCCGCGAGCGCTTCGTCGGTTTCAGCCCTGAACTCTTGCACGCACCACCTCGTATACCGCAATGCCGAGCGCGACCGAGGCGTTCAGCGAATTTACCTTTCCGAAGAGCGGAATGGAGAGCACTTTATCGCACTTCTCCCGCGTCAGCCGCTTCACGCCGCTGTCCTCTCCTCCCACGACGAGGGCGACCTTCCCCGTCAGTTTGTTATCGTAAATGCTCTCGCCGCCCGCCTCCAGCGCATACACCCAGTAGCCGTTCTTCTTCAGCTCGTCCACGGCGTAGTTTACGGAGGGAACTTTGGCGACCTTGATGTGCTCCGCCGCCCCCGCCGAGATGCGGATAACGGCCTCCGTGACCGTCGCGCCCTTCGCCTTGGGAATGACGACGCCGTCCGCCCCGGCACACTCGGCAACGCGGAGGATGGAGCCCAAATTGTGCACGTCCTCGATGCCGTCGCACACGACGACGAGGCTCTCTTCCCCGCCGAACAGGTCGTAGAGGTCGGCGTATTCGTAGTCCGTCGTAAAGGCGATCACCCCTTGGTGCCGCTTGTCCGCGCTCTCCCTGTCGAGCGCCGCCCTGTCCACGAATTGGACGCGGATATCCCTGGCGCGGGCCTCGGCGAAGATCTTCCCGAGCGACCCCTGCGCCCCCTTTTCTATCAGAATTTTTTCCACCGTCTTTCCCGACTTGAGAAGTTCCAAAACGGCGTTCCTGCCCTCGGTTTTCATGAATTTTCCTCCGCGAAAAACAGCGCCTCGATGCGCGCCGTGTCGCCCGTGAGATAGAGGTAGCCGATGAGCGCCTCCGCCCCCGTCGAGCGCACGTACTCGGCGACGCTCGCATTCTTGCTCCGCGTCGGCTTGTGGGCGTTCCTGCCGCGGCGGTAGATCTCTTCCTCCTCCTCCGTGAGAAGGGGCAGCACCCGCTCCATCGTTTGGCTCTGCCCGTGCGCCGACACCACGTCCGCCGCGCGGCGGTTGAGCTCCCCCGCCTTGCTCTTCAGGGCGAGCGCAAGTTTCTCCCGCACGAGGAGGGTGTACACGGCGTCTCCCACAAAGGCGAGAACGACGGGATTCATTTGCTTCGCCCGCTCCGCGGGAACGGGCTCACCGATACAGACCATTGCTTGCATTATACCATATCCGCCCGCAAAAGACAAGCATTCGCGCGAAAAGTATCAGGAAAAGTGAACTTTTCTCAAAATTCGGGGGGTGCAAAATCCCCGCTCAAAAAGTTGCATTTTGCAAAAAAAGGTTTATAATATAGTTGCTTCGGAAAGGCTCCGCAGCAAGGACAACATATGCAGGCGTTTGAAATTCTCCTGCCCCTCGCCGTCATTCTGCTCTTCTCCAAACTCATGGGGCTGGGGGCGCACAAAATCGGGATGCCCGCCGTCATCGGGATGCTCGTCGCGGGCATTCTCATCGGGCTTCTCAAATATATCCCTTGGCAGCCGCTCACAGACGCCTTTTTCGGCGAAAGCTCCAAATTCGCCCTCGACGTCATCGGGGAGATCGGCGTCGTTCTCATCATGTTCTCCACGGGGCTGGGCACCGACCTGAAAAAGCTGAAATCGGCGGGCGTGCCCTCCGTCGTCATCACCACGATGGGCGTCGTCGTCCCCATGGGGCTCGGCACCCTCGTCGCCTTTCTCTTTCAGCGTGACGCCACCGTGCTCACATGGTTCTTCTACGGCGCCATTCTCACGGCGACCTCCGTCTCCGTCACCGTCGCCGTCTTAAAGGAACTCGGTAAGCTCGATACCAAACTCGGCGCATCCATCGTCGCCGCCGCCGTCATCGACGACGTCATCGGCATCATCATTCTGTCCGTTTTGACGGGCTTTGCCTCGGGCGACGGCGCGGGCGGCAGCTGGAATTGGTTCGACCCCAACCCCGGGCTTGTCGTCATCAAGATCGTCGTCTTTTTCGTCGCCGCCATCGCCTTGGGCGTCGGGCTCAGGAAGCTGTTCGACATGATGGAACGCCGCGCCCCGCACAACCGCCGCGTCCCCATCATCTCGCTCGCCGCCTGCTTTTTGTACGCCTACGCCGCCGAAAAACTCTTCGGCGTTGCCGACATCACGGGCGCCTACCTTGCGGGAATTTTGCTCGGCGGCACCCTCTCGGAGACCCCGTACGTCGAAAATAAGGTGGATACCATCGGCTACCTCTTCTTCTCGCCCGTGTTCTTTGCCAAGATCGGCATGAACTTGGATCTCGGCGGCATCACCCTCCCCTTCCTCGCATTCGGGCTCGTGTTCGTCGCCGTGGCCCTCCTCGGAAAATTCGTCGGCTGCGGCCTCGGCGCGAGACTGTGCAAGTTCTCGTGGTACGATAGCGCCCGCACCGGCCTCGGCATGATGGTGCGCGCCGAAGTCATTCTCATCTGCGCCGAACAGGGCGTCCGCGCCGGGCTCGTCGATCCCGCCATCCAGCCCTTTATTTTCTTCATTATATTGATCTCTTCGGTGCTGACTCCCATCCTGCTGAAATGGTCGTATTCACGGGAGGAACGCCGCAACGGACGCGGCGGACGCGGCCGCCGTTTTCACCGCCCCTCTTCTTCGACCCCGACCCCTCCCGCCCCCACTCTCCCCCCCGACTGGGGCGAAACCATGTAATCCCCCCCCCTTGGCTCCCCCTTTTCTAAAGGGGAAGCTCCGCCGTAGGCGGTGATGGGGATTGAGCCATAATTACGTCATGTTGAGCAGAAGCCCCGCCGACACAATCGGCGGGGCTTCGTAGTCGAAACATATCCTTATTTTTCTCCCTTATAACCCGCACCCTTCAGCTCCTCTCTCGCCGCCCCCTCCTCGGGAGGGGGGTAGGGGAGTGGGGCTTCCTCATTCCGAGGCTCCGTAGGAGCCGAGCGAATCTTCCCTTATCCCCCGCCCGCCATATATTTGTCATGTCGAGCTCCGTCGAGACATCTCTACCTTATTTTGAGATTTCTCGACTCCACTTCGCTTCGCTCGAAATGACAGCCCCCCAAGGCTTCCCCTTTTGCAAAGGGCGCCGCAGGCGTGCCTTGTGCTGAAGCTCCGCCGTAGGCGGTGATGGGGATTGAGCCATAATCACGTCATGTTGCCCCGCGCGCACTATTTGTCTACTAAGCGCGGCACGAGGCGCAACGCGCCGAAGTAGCCACAGCCGACCGCACCCGCGGTCGGCTGTGTGTCGAAACATGTCCTTATTTTTTCTCCTATGTAACCCGCGCGCCTGTCTACCGCGTCATCCTGAGCCGAACTGTTCTACGCAGTCCGCATTGGCCTATCCGCGAAGGATCCCGAACAACGAAGTCCGCCGCCCCTATCCCCCATTCCGCCCCGTCCCCATCAACCGCCGAAGGGCGTCCCGCGCAAACTTGCGCGGGACGCCCTTCGGCTTTCCATTCCGTCCTATAAATCCCCAACTCACTTATACAAATTCATGATGGCCTGTTTCTGCCCCTCCGAGAGCGTTTTCAAAAACGCCAACGTCTTTCGGTCGATGGCGTACTCCGCCATATTCTCCGAGAAAAACTCCTCCGGGGTGACGTCGCACACGTCCAAAATATCCAGCAGCGTGGAGAGCGACGGTTCGAAATTCCGCTTGTTCTCCAAGAGGTGGATGTAGCTCGGATTTTTGCCCACCGCAAGGCTCAACTTCCTTGCGGAGAGGTGCGCGCGGACGCGGATATAGCTGATCCTATCAATGATCTCTCCGATTTCCATACTAAAAGTATATCGTTTTTTTGTGTTGAAATAAGTTTGTGCCACACCCCAATAATTGCTCATTTTATATATTTTATCGAATGTTACTAAATATTTCTTGACAATTATTTTCTTCCATATTATAATTATGACAAAAATCAAAGGAGAAAAGCAATGAGCGATACCCCCGAAAACGGCACATCCAATATCATCGGATATTGCGATTCCTGCAAAAAGCCCATACGTCAGGGCGATCCCTATGAAGTAGTACACCGCCGCAGCGGCCAGTCCATCTATTGCGCCCCCTGCAACGCGGCGCGGAAACAGACGCAGAAGAATGCGGAATACCGCGAAGAGGCCGTCCGCTTCCGCAACAGCATGATCTGCGCGACGATCGCCGCCATCGTCGTCATCGCGATCGCCGTCGTCCTGTCCGTCATGCAGAACGACTTCACCTATCTTGCCCTGATCGGCGGAGCGGCCGCCGTGTTCATGTTCGTCGCACAGTGCTTCTGGACGAGCTACGCGCTCGACCTTCTCCTCTTTTTCTGCCGCTCCTTCCACCTGCCCATGCTCATCTTTACGCTCGATCTCGACGGCATCATCTGGCTCATCACCGTCAAACTGTTCGGCGCCATCCTGTGCGGCATTCTCTCCGTGCTCCTCTTCCTCTTCGGGTTCGTCGTTGCCCTACTGGTCAGCATCGTCACCTTCCCCTTCTGCCTCGCACGGGAGATCCATACTCTGAATAAACTTCGCGCAAATACGCAAAGCGTATAAAATTTCAAGGAGGAATTTTATGAAACGTTTTATTTCCATCACCTGCAGCGTCCTTCTCGGCTGCTGCCTGCTGCTCGCGGGATGCGGCGAAAGCGAAACTCCCGGCCAAGGGACAGGCTCCCAAACCCCCTCGGGCTCGCAGACGCCGCCCGCCGAGACGCTCCCCACCTCCGCGGAAGTCGTCTCCGCCATCCAAAGCACGGCGGAAGCCACGGAGCAAAACTACGACTTCAAGCTCAACCTCTCGGGCAGCGTGAACATCGGCCCCATCCAGTCGCCCAACGCAAACGCGACGTACGACTGCCAATACCGCTTCAATTCGGATACCAATGCCCTGCAATTCAAGCGCGTGACGAGCGGCGTCCTGCTGTATGATTCCACCGAATACATCTACTCGCAGGGCGACTCCCGCATCACCGTCAAGATGAACGACAAGAACGAGGTAAAAAAGGAGATCGTCAACTATAAGGATACCGAGCTCCGCCTTCTCAACCTCCCCTTCGAGGAACTCATCGGCTCGCTGAAAGCGGACGACATCGGCAACATCGCAAAGAGCGGCAGCGGCTACACCGCCAAGATCAAGATCTCCCCCGAGAACTCCGTCCTCTCCAAGATCTGCGGGCTCATCGGCAAGATGGATACGAGCATCAGCCTGAAGGGCACCACGTTCACCAATCCCGTCTCGGGGCTCGACTTCACCTTCTCGCTCGCAAGCGGAAAGCTCTCGGGCTACACGTTGAAGGCCGCCATCACCTTCCCCGTCAAGGCGGCGTCGGCACAGCTCGATCTCACCTACTCGCAGACGGCGAACAACTCCGCCATCAACATCCCCACCGTCACCGGGTTCGTCACGGATAAGACGGAGATCGGCAACATTTTAAGCGACATCGACGAAAAGCTCACCGCTCTCAAGAACTCCGAGATCTATTCTCTCGACTTCGAGGCGCTCAACGAAATGGATCCCGGCCTTACCACCCTCGCCACCAAGAACACCATCGAGTCCCGCCTGTACAAGAACGGCACGGCATTCAACAACAGCTACAAATACAAGGGGCACCACGTCGACGAGGGCAGGGAGAGCTATTCCTTCACCGTCGGCAACATCGCGGACGGCACCGTCTACCTCGTCTCCCGCAAGGGCAAGAACAGCTACGACCCCGCGCCCGCGCTCAGCCTCGATACGCAGTTCGCCACAATGACCAAGCTGTTCAAATACACGTCCGCCGCGGTCGATTGTCTGAAACAGACGACGGAAGGCGACGCGACGACCTACACCGTCTATTTGAGCGACGACAGCATCGCCGCCCTCCCCCAAAACGTCTCCGACCTGCTCAACCAAAACACCGCGGACGGCATCATCGCCGTCGAAAATTATTTCAACAGCGAAGATCACACCATCAAGGAAGCGACGTTCACCGTCGTCGTCAAGGCGGGCAAGCTCGACTCGATGACGCTGGAAACGAAGATCAAGTACAACCCCACCGAGGGCGACTATTCCGAGAACAACGTCACGCTCAACAATTCTCTGAAGCTCACGGTCGACCGCGAACTCGACAAGGCGCAGAGCTACGAGGCGCCCAAAAACGCCGAACCGACTGCGGGACTCATCGGCGGTCTCAAAGACATCCTCTGACCCGCCCGCCCTTTGTCCCATCAAGGCCGAACCCGGCTGCGGGTCTCCCCGGCGGTCTCCAGGACATCCTCCGCTCCGCCCCCGCCCTAAAATCACGTCATCCTGAGCCGCCGCCGACCGCACCCGCGGTCGGCGGCGTGTCGAAGGATGACCTTATTATAATGCGGACATCCCTCGGCTCCCCTTCTTGCCGCCCCCTCCTCGGGAGGGGGGTAGGGGGGTGGGCCTAAAAATCACGTCATGTTGAGCAGAAGCCCCGCCGACACAATCGGCGGGGCTTCGTAGTCGAAACATGTCCGCATTATAATCCTCCGTCTGTCCCCCGCACCCAACATTCCGTCGAGCAATTTCCCGCGGGGGATTGCATTTTCCGCCGCCGCGTGCTACAATAAAACCACAATAAACCTCGCCCTATCAATCACCCCCCCCCATCACCCCCATCAATCCCCCCCAAAAAAATCCAACCATAAAAAAGGAGAAGCCATGAAATACAGAAATTTAGGAAAATACGGCATAAAGCTCTCGGAAATCGCGCTCGGCAGCTGGGTGACGGATCTCTCCGGCGCCGAAGCGGAGCGCATTGCCCGCGAAACGGTCGACGCCGCTTTCGACGAGGGCGTCAACTTTTTCGACTGTGCGGACGCCTATTCGGGCGGCGCGGCCGAACGCTTCCTCGGCAAGGCGCTGGGGCAGCACGAGCGGAACGAGTTCGTCGTCTCGTCCAAAGTTTTCTTCCCCATGGGGCCGGGCGCCAACGATTGGGGGCTCTCCCGCAAGCACATCACCGAGCAGCTCGATAAGACCCTTCTCAACATGCGGCTCGACTATCTCGACCTCTACTTCTGCCACCGTTTCGACCCCACCACCCCCATCGAGGAGACGGTCGAAACCCTCTCCGACCTCGTAAAATCGGGCAAAATTCTCTACTACGGCGTCTCGGAGTGGTCGCCCGTGCAGATCACGGAGGCCATCCATATCGCCAAGGAGAACAACCTGCGCCCGCTCTCCGTCATCCAGCCGCAGTATAATATGACCGACCGCTACATCGAGGACGAAATTATGGGCATATGCGAAAAATACGGCGTGGGCATCACCCCGTTCTCGCCGCTCGCTCAGGGACTTTTAACGGGCAAATACCGCAAGGGACAGCCCCTTCCCGAGGGCTCCCGCGCCACGTGGCAGGCGGATAAACAGATCAACAACCTGCTCACCGAGGACAATTTGGATAAGGTGGAAAAATTGCTTGCCCTCGCGGAAGAGCTGAACGTGCCGCTCTCCGTGCTGGCGCTCGCATGGATCTTGCGGAAGCAGCAGGTGACGTCGGTCATCACGGGCGCCTCGCGCGCATCGCAGCTGCGTTCGAACGTCGCCGCGAGCGGTATGGACATCCCGGAATACGCCCTCGCCGAGATCGAGGAAATTTTGGATTATCACCCCTTCTCCCGCCACATCGGCTAACCCTCGCCCCGCAAGGCTCTCCCCTCGGCTCCCCCTTTTGGGGGAGCTGTCACGTAGTGACTGAAGGGGTTCTCCCTCGCCGCCCGCCCCCAAGGCTTCCCCTTTTGCAAAGGGGAAGCCTTGGGGGCGGTGATGGGGATTGAGCCATAATCACGTCATCTTGAGCCGCCGCCGACCGCACCCGCCGTCGGCGGGCGTGTCGAAGGATGACCTTATTATAATGCGGACACCCTTCGGCACGCCGCAAGAACAGCGGCGGCTCAGGGTGACGTATTTATGCCCCCCCTTGCTGTCCCCTCGAGGGGAAAGTGGCGCGCCGCCCTTGCGCGCCAAAAGGGGTGTCTCACAAAATCACGCCCCCACCAAAATCGCCCCGCGGCATTTGCCGCGGGGCGCAAAATTTCGCATCGCCTCTCCCTATTTCTCAATATCCGCAATGCAATACGGCGGAGACGGCGTCAAACCGTGTAGATCTATGCAGACGGCGAGGATGCGGGAGCGATATCCGTCAATTCACATTTTTCCGTGTCGAAAGGCAAAAGACTGATATATGCGTAGGTCTTTTCTCCCTCCTTGACGATGATAATTGAAGCATCCTGCGCATTGTATGTCCCCGTAATGAGTTTGTACGCGCCGACGTCAAAGACTTCCACATCGGTGAAGTATGTTCCGTCATGCTTGACCGTAAGCGTGTCACCGAAGTCGATCTCTACCGCTTTCCCTCTGCATTGCGTATATTTGGCGCCCGTAATCTCGAGAGCTGCGGAAAGCTCGGTTCTCGTCGTGAAATTCAGTACGACGGGATCCGGATTCGGATACATGTTGGTGACTACGATTTGTAATTTGTCGTCGATCATCTTGAACTCAAACGTGGTCACCCTGTTCCCGTTTGTCATTTCATACTTATAAAAGTCGTCGGTTTGCTTTTCGAGCAATAGATAGTCGCACGAGATTGTCTCGCCCGCCACGCCGCCTTCAAGCGCTGCAAATGAATAAATGGCTCTTGCGTATCCGCCATCGACCATGATCGCCACAGTAAACGCACAGTCGATAGTGACGGGGGGCTGGAGGATCCCCGCGACAGCGCCCGTCCAAACGCCTTCAAAGGAATACTCGGATACAGACTTGGTATCCGTCAATTCGGCTATTTCCCTTTCCAGCGGTGAGAGACTGATATGTGCGTAGGTCTTTTCCCCATCCTCGGTGATGATAATCGAAGCATCTTTCGTATTATATTTTCCCGTAAGGAGTTTGTACGCGCCGACGTCGAAGATTTGCACATCGGTGAAAGAAGTTTCGCCATACTTGATCGCAGGCGTAGAACCGAAGTCGATTTCTACCGCATTGCCCCTGTGTGTCGTATATTTGGTCCCCGTAATGACGGGCGCTGCGGGAAGTTCGGTCTTCGTCGTGAAATTGATCACGACGGGTTCCCCGGGGAACAAGTTACTGATGACCGTTTGCAATTTGTTGTCGATCATCTTGAACTCAAACGTGCTTGTCCCGCTTCCGTTCGTCACTTCATACTTATAAGAGCCGTCTGTTTGCTTTTCGAGCGGCAGATAGTCGCATGGCGGGGTTTCTTCCGCCATACCGCCTTCCGTATCCACCATGGAATAAATAGCTCTCGCACTTTCGCCGTCAACATCAACCGTCGCGGCGACCGCATAGCGGAGGACTTGGTTGGGACTGTAGTGCAGTTCCGCGATACCGCCCGTCCAAACGCCTTCGATGGTCGTTGCAGGCGTCGGCTCTTCATCGAGAAGCGTGTAAATGCTTCCCCCGTAAGGCGTCTTGCCCACATTTACATAGGCGGAAAGCGCCTCGGCTTCTCCTTCAAAGACAACGATCGTAATTGGCTCTGTGGGATATGCGCCCACGGTACCCGTGATCACTTTATACCCACCGACATTGACGACCAAGTCCTGCGTAGCCGCCTTATTGCCGAGCGAAAACGTGGTCGCAGCACCAAAGTTGACCGTCAAAAGTTCCCGGTCTATAACAGCATATTTCGTGCCCGTAATATTGAGCGCCGAAGGAAGCGCCGCCTTGTCCGGGAAAACAATGGTCTGCTCTTTGGCTTCCGAGGGCGCACCGGCGGCGGGTATGCTCTTGTACTCGAGCTTGTTCTCCGCATTCAGTTTCAAAGTAACCGTGGCTTCCCCCGGAATCGTATGCGAGAAGCCTCCGTCCTCAGCCTCGGTGAGCGCGGAATAAAAATATCCTTCCCCCAACTTAACGACCATGTATGCGGCGTCGCCGTCTACGTCGATCGTAATGGCGGCTCCTGTCGCGATCCCCTCTCCGCCCGTCCAAACGCCTTCGATTGACTCTGTTGCGGGCGGCACGGGCGTTGCGGGGGCGGTCTGCGTGAGTTTTATGTACATATCGTCGACGAAATAATCATTGCCGCTCTTATAGATCACTTGCGGCATATGCCCCGTATATGTGAACAAAGTATAATTTCCTACCTCAACGACCGTAATGTCCTGCTCGGTATCAAAAGTGTAGAGTTTTTTATCGTTAAAGTCGTAATGGTTCTTTCCCGCCGTATAGGTATAATCCACGCCGTCGGAACTTGTAAGCTCATACCAAGTGCCCGTGAGACCAAGCCCCGCGGGAAGAGCCGTCTTTGCCGTAAAGGTGAGCGTCGTCTCCGTCTGCGTCCACATATCGGAAATTATCTCTAACTTATTGTCGGCATTCAGTTTGCCCGCCACATGCCCCACATCGTTTTGAGGATCGTAGGTAAACGAATAAGAGCCGTTCTCTTGCTTTGAAAGAGCGTAGCCGATCCGCCCAACGGTGACGCTGCTTTCTGTGGCGGGAGTCATCGTAAAGACGACGTAGGCGGTATCGCCGACGAGTTTCACGCTTGCTGCGAACGACATTTCCGTCGGATCGGAATTACTGCTTATGGAGACCTCCGCGGTCGCGCCCGTCCAATAGCCCTCTATGGTTTCAGACTTTGCGGGCGGGTCTTGAGGCTTTGTGGGCGTCTCCCCGCAGGCTACAAGCCCGAAGCAGAGGCACAGCGCAGCGACAAGCGCCAACAGTACCGTCAAAAATTTGCGTTTCATGTTTCCTTTCTCCTTTTGGTTTTTTACGGGCAAAAAGTCTCGGCCTCGGCATTGGGCGCCCATGAAGCGCACCGCAACCGATATGACTATATAAAATGAGTATAACACGCCGGCCGAAAAATTGCAACAAAAAGTAAAAAATTTCCGCGGAGGCGGATATGGGAGCCCAAAGATGAAAATTGTGTGAAATTTTCCGCTTTTTTGGCAGTCATCTTTCAAAACGAAAATTTTTCGTGCTACTATTCCTATGAAAGGAGCGTGAAGCGCAAGCGGAACGCGCCCATCCGAACAAAAGCTCCCTGCCGCGGCGGGCGCGGGCGCCCCGCAGGGGCGGCGGCGCACGGCGCGGCAGGGAGCTTGCCGATCGGAATAACATTTTTTTATATGTAAAATTTTCTTTCTTTCCTCTTTTTTTCTCCGAACTCCGCCCGCCGCATCAAATTTTTACGGCCTTTTTCAAAACTTCCCGCAAACACGCAGGCGGCTCCTTCGAGGCGGCAAATTCGGCATTTGCAAGCCATGTTTTTTCGATGTCCGCCGCGCCGTCGCCCTGTCTGCGGCACCTGATCCACACGACGACGGTATCGCAATTTTTCCCCGCCGCAACGCTGCGCCCGCGGTCGAAATAGCCGCCCTCCAGCGCAAATTGTATCACTTCATACGTCCCGCATCCGAACCGCGCCCGCGAGGGTTTTCCGTCCCACAGGGCGAGCAAAACATGGCAATGCTCGGCAATATAGACGCCGAGTTGGCGGTATTCGTAGCTGTCGTCGTCGATCCCGCCGTGCGCCTGCATCCACGCCTTGCTCCGCTCGATATCGGGGGCGAGAATGACGCGTTTCGCCCTCTTCAGGTACCCGTGCAATTTTTGCTTGTCCGCCTCGTTGTCGAAGCTCTGGAGGTACCTTTCCTCCTCCCTCGGAAGAACGGCGTACACGTCGATGCCCAACTCAAACGCAGCCTCCGCGCACAGCATATCCGCCCCCTGCGCAAGGCCGTTGAGCATCACAACGGCTCTTCCCCCCTCCGCGCCCGCCCCGCACAGCGCTTGGAGCTCGCGCAGGCTGCCGATCACCTGCTCCTTGATCGCAGGCCTGTCCTCTTCGACAATATTTCTGTGACCCGTCACCCCCACGATGATGGGAGCGGTATCGAAATTTTCCGTCATGGCCGTCTCTGCGCACCCCGCTGTTTTTATGGAAAAAATTCCCGAACCGTTGCCTTTCGCCTCGGCGGAATTTTCCCCTTTTCGCCCTATTATAGCACGGTTTGCGGGCGCTGTCAATGCAATGCCGCCCGCAGGCGCCCCGTCCGAACATGCAAAAGCCCCTCTCCGTATGGGGCGGGAAAGGGGTCGGGAGGAAGTATGGTGTGGTCTCTATTGGTTGCGGTAGGCGGCCTCGATCTCTTCCAGCGTCGGAATGGACTGCTGTGCGCCGCGCCGCGTGACGGTGATCGCCGCCGCCCTGTTGGCGAAGCGAAGCGCCTGTTCGATGGGATCGCCGAACGCAAGTCGGGTGACGAACGCCCCGCAGAAGGTATCGCCCGCCGCCGTCGTATCGACGACGCGCGCCTTGACGCACCCCTCGTACACGAGCCGCTCGCCGTTGCAGTAGCTGTACCCCTTGCTGCCGAGCGTGACGACGATGTGCCGCACGCCCTCGCCGAGCAAACGGGCGGCTCCGATCTGGATGCAGGTGGTGCCTGCGAGGGCGGAAAATTCGTGCTCGTTGGGGATGAGAACGTCGACGTACTTCAGATATTCCCTGACGCCCTCGTCCATCGGCGCGGGATTGAGCACCGTGAACATGCCCTTCCGCTTTGCCGCGGCGAGCGCGTACCCCACGACGGGGAGCCTGTTTTCGAGCTGCGTGAGAAAGATGTCGCCCTCGCATGCCTCCGCAAGGAGGAGGTCGGCGTCCGCCTCGGTGACGGCGTCGTTCGCCCCGCCGTCGAGGATGATGCGGTTGTCCCCGTTCACGACGGTGATGACGGCGACGCCGCTGTTCACGCCCTCGATCACGCGGAGGCGGTCGGTCTTGACGTGCGCTTCGTGCAAACTGCGCTTGAGCCGCACGCCGAAGTCGTCGTCGCCCACGCCGCCGCCCATGCTCACATCGGCGCCCTGCTTTCCGCAGGCGACCGCCTGGTTGGCGCCCTTGCCGCCGCAATTCATCATGAACCCGCTGCCGCGCAGCGTTTCGCCCTGCAGCGCCTCCCGCGGGCTCGTGATGACGAGGTCCATATTCAAGCTGCCGAAAACAAAAACTTTTTTCATGCCCTTCTTCCCGCTTCCGCCGTTCTTGCCGCAAGTTCCGTGATGGAGATCTTCTTGACCTTGCGCATGTAGGTATCGAGGATGTCCCCGATGGGTTCCGTCCATTTGGAGCCGATCTCCCGCTTGCCCGCGACCGCGACGACCGTCGCGATCTGCGCCGCGTTGCAGTCGACGTCGTAGCCCTGCATGGCACTGATGTGCATCGTCCTGTCGAAATCGCCGTTGCCGAACCACAGCGCGACGACCTCCGCCGCGGCGTTGGGATAGGCATGGATCCAGTTATAGCGGATATACCGCTGTTCGCAGACCTTCCAAGCCTCTTCCCATGTGAAAGCGGAGAGGCACTGCGCATAGGCGAACTCGACGACGGAGCGGTACTCGCTGTCGGCGGGAATGGCGTCGATCGCCTCCCGCAAGATCTCGCGGATGTCCGTCTTGACGTACGCAAGCGAGGTGAGCACCGCGTTGAAGATCTCGCCGAGCACGCCGTTGTTGTGGTGGGAGACCTGCCCGTCGAGGAAGGCGTAGCGCGCGGCTGCCCGTGTGTCGCCGGGGGCGACCATGCCGCAGATCGCGCCGCGCATCTGCGCGCCGATCCACTCGCGGTACGGGTTGTTGCGGTAGCCGCTCTCGGGCGGGAACACGCCCAGCCGCAAATTCTTCAGGGCGATGTCCTCTGCCGACCAGCCCGACGGAATGAGCGCGACCCACTGCTCGGCGATGTCGTGGGAGGTGACCTCCTTCCCCTTGCGCTCGAGCGCCGCCAAAAAGGCGATCTCGTAGGTGATGTCGTCGTTGTAGGTGTTGGGCTTGCGCACGTAGTAGTGGATGTCCGAAAAGACTTTTTTGATGTTTTCGGGGGTATATCCCTCGATCGCCGTGCCGAGCGCGCCGGCGCACACCTGCGCCCGCCACCCCGCGAGCGTCAGCTGCTCATAGGAGGGCGCGCTGCGGTCGAAGGGATAGACGTTCAATGCCGCCGCGCGTTCGTACTGTTCGAAGGACGTGTACTGCGTATAGTTCCAGTACGGGTGCCCCTCGATCTTGGGCGCCGAGGCGAGCAGGTGGAACACCTTGGCGGAGATCCGCGCGAGTTCCGCCGCGTCCCCCCTTTCGAGGGCGGCGATCCCGCGGTCGATGTACGCCTCCGCCGCGCTCACGTCGTAGCCCATGTTCTCCATGTCCTGCATGGCGGCAACGATGACGTGTTCTGTCGCGCCCGATCCGGGGACGGAGCTGCGCCACAGCTGGGATATGAGTCGGTTTTCATGCTGTTCTTCCTGTTCGCAGAGCGCCCACCCCTGCTCCTCCTCTTTCAGGACGACGGGGATGCTGTTCTGCATCGTTTCCGATTCAACTTGCCACGCTTTTTTCATTTTCTGTTTCCTTTTTTTCTTGCAATTCTGTCTGTAGCAGCTCCGGCGGTTGCGGGTCTGCTTCCTGTTGTTCTTTGTGCGGTTTGTTGTTCTGCTTCGCCCTCTTTTCGCGGGCGTTCTTGACGACCGCATAGATGACGAGCGCGATGATGGTCATAAGGTATGGCAGCGTATTCAAAAGCTCGTACGGGAAGGCGAGCACGGTCTGCGCGCCGACGGCGAAGTAATCCACCGCGCCGAACAGGTAGGCGAACAGCATCGTCAGCCACGGGCTTCCCATGCCCATCGCCTCCGCCGCGATCCCGATGAACCCGCGCCCCGCGACCATGCCTGCCGAGAAGTAGTGCAGGTAGCTCATGGAGAGGAAGGCTCCGCCGAGCCCTGCGAGCACGCCGCAGATGGCAAGCGCCGTCGCCTTTACGGCGCGGGTGTTGATGCCGACGCTCGCCGCCGCCTCGGGGTTGAGCCCCGTCGCCCTGATCTTGGTGCCGAGGCGGGTGCATTTAAGAAGTACGGTGAGCCCCACCGCCGCGAGGATGGCGACCCAGAAGAGCAGGCTCTGGTCGAAGAGCAGCCCGCCCAAGACGGGGATATCCTTCAGATAGGGAATGGACACCTTGGGGATGGCGACCGCGGCGGCCGCGGAGGAGTCCCCCTTGACGCCGAGCACGGAGTAGAGAATGTAGACGCTGAGCCCCGTGGCGAGCGTGTTGAGCGCGATCCCCGAGAGGAAGCTGTTGGTCTTGAGCACGAGGGAGGAACCCGCGAGCAGCATAGACATCGCCACGCCCGCGACGACTGCCACCAGAAGGCCGAGCGCCCAGCTCTGCGCAAAGTGGCTGACGAGCGTTCCGCAGACGGCCGCGACCGACATGCTCCCCTCGATGTTGATGTTCACGATGCCAGCGCGGTTGGAGATGAGCGCGGCGAATGCGGCGAACAGGATGGGAAGCGCGCAGGTGATGGAGGAGATCAGGAAGGTCTCGGAGAATAAAAAGTCGATCATGCCGCCGCCTCCTTTGCCTCTTTCGGCTCTTCGGGCGCCGTCGGCTCTTTGGGCTCCTCCGCTTTCTTTTTCCTGCGCAAGGTGAGCTCCAACAGGAACTTTGCGCCGAAGAGGATGATGATGAGCCCCTGTATGATGTAGATCATCTCATTCTGCACGTCGGTGAGCTGTGCCATGAGCTGGGAGCCCACGCGGAGATATCCGAGGAAGAGCGCCGCGAGCGGCACCGCCATGGGATTGTTGCGCACCATGATGGCGATGACGAAGCCGTCGAAGCCGTAGTTGGGCAGGGTGCGCCACGAGAAGCGGTAGTAGTTGCCGAGCATGTACACCCCGCCGCCGAAGCCCGCGACCGACGCGCCGATCACCTGGCTGTAGGTGACGACCGCGCGCGTGTTCATGCCGCAGTGCGCCGCGAAACGGGGATTTCTGCCCGTGATGCGCAGGGCGTAGCCCCACTTGGTTCTGAAGAGGAACACCCAGCCGAGCACGGCCGCCGCGACGGCGAAGAGAATGCCCATCGAAAGTTCGTTGTCCGCGCTCAAAAACGGCAGCTTGGCGTAGTCCTCGAGGTACTTGGTGACGTTCACGCCGTCGGGGTCGCCGCAGACGTTGCTCACGAGGTACAGAACGACCCACAGCACGATGTAGTTGAGCATGAGCGAGCTCACGAACTCGTCTACGCCGAGGCGGGATTTGAGTTTTGCGGGGATGTACCCCACCAGCCCCGCCGCCGTCGCGCCGACGACGATGCAGAAGAAGGGAACGATGAAGGGGGCGCTCTCCGAGGCGAGCTCGGGTGCGAGCACGGCGGAGACGAACGCTCCGAGGAAAAATCCGCCCTCCACGAACATGTTGAACTGCCCCGCGTGCATCATGATGCACACCGCAACGCCCGTAAACATGAGCGGCAGCGACTCGGTGAGTATGCGGCAGAAGTTATAGCTGTCGGCAAAGGGCTCGAAGAGGAACACGCGGATGGCCTCGCCCGGCTCCTTGCTCGCGATGAGAATGACGACGATCGCAAACAGCAGGGAGATGAGCAGCATGACGGCGAGCTTGGCGGTCTCGCGGAGCATGCTCTTTGTCTCGTTGCGGCGGAAATAGCCGCAGAAGCGTTGCACAAGATCTTGTTTTGTCATGCGTCTATCTCCTCCATTGTCTCGATGCCGAGCATGTAGTTGCCGAGCTGAAATTCATCCACCGAGCCGACGTCCTTGATGGCCGCGGTGATCTTGCCCTCGTGGAACACGAGGATGCGGTCGGAGAGGTTGAACACCTCGTTGAGATCGGCGGAGACGAGCAGAACGGCCTTGCCTGCGTCCCGCATGGCGATGAGCTCCTTGTGGATGGCCTCGATGGCGCCTACGTCGACGCCGCGCGTCGGCTGGTCGGCGATGACGAGGACGGGGTCGCCCTGAAGTTCCCGCGCGATGATGACCTTTTGCATGTTGCCGCCCGAGAGCATCGACATCTTCTGTTTGAGCGTGCCCTTGATCTGAAACCGCTCGATCTGCCCCTGAGAGCGGAGGCGCAGCGGTTTGAGCTTCAAAAATCCGGCGCGGCAGTTCCTGTCGTAGTCGAGCGCGATGAGATTTTCGAAGATATCCGACGAAGCGTCGCAGCCCGATTTCAGCCTGTCCTCGGGGATGTGAGACATCCCCTCCCTGCGGATGGCGCGGATCTTCATCTTGCGGATGTCCTTTCCGCGGAACACGACGGAACCCGTATAATTTTTTTGCAGCCCCGAGACGGCGCCGATGACCTCCCGCTGGCCGTTGCCTTCCACGCCCGCGAAGCAGAGGATCTCCCCCGTGCGCACCTTGAAGGAGACGCCGTCGACGGCGTTCTTGCCGCCCGGCCCCGCCACGGTGAGCCCCTGCACTTCGAGCACCGTTTCACCGGGGTTCGCGGGCGCCTTTTCCATGCGGGTGGCGACGTCGCGCCCCACCATCAGGCGGGAGATATCCGCCTCGGTGACGTCGGCGACGTTGTACACCCCCACCGACTTGCCCTGCCGCATGATGGTGACGCGGTCGCACAGCTGCTTGATCTCCTTGAGCTTGTGCGTGATGATGATGACGGTGAAGCCGCTCTCCTTGAGCAGGCGGAGCTGGCGGAAGAGCTGTTCGGTCTCCTGCGGGGTGAGCACCGCCGTGGGCTCGTCGAGGATGAGAATGGTCGCCCCGCGGGCGAGCACCTTGAGAATTTCCACCTTCTGCGCCGTAGAGACGGACATCTGCCCGCACGGCTGAAGAGGGTCGACCTGCATGTCGTACTGCTCGCACAGCTGTTTGGTGCGGGCGATCATCTCCTTCTTCTTCAGAAATCCCGCCTTGTTGCGGAGTTCCGTCCCGAAAAAGATGTTCTGCCATGCGGGGAACTCGTTGACGAGCATGAAGTGCTGGTACACCATGCCGATGCCGAGGGCGTTCGCGGCCTTGGGGGAGGAAATTTCCCTCTTCTCCCCGTCGATATAGATCTCCCCTTCGGCGCGCTCCGCGCCGTAGAGAACCTTCATCACCGTGCTCTTGCCGGCGCCGTTTTCGCCTGCGATCGCATGGATCTCTCCGCGTGCGATCCCGAGATCGACATGATCGTTTGCGACGACGCCGTTCGGATAGACTTTGGTGATGCCCACCATCCGAATGTAATCGTTCATCGTGTTATTTTGCGGGGTTGAGTTCGTCGAAGAGCGCCGTCCTCTCCTGCGCCGACATGTAGCGCTTCAAACCGCTCTTCACCTCGATCTCGCCCGAAGCGATCTTGTTCGCGACTTCGGCGACGTATGCCCTGTCCTCCGCGGAAAGGATGGACTTGAAGTTGTCGTTATCCACATAGCCGATCTTGCCGTCCTTTACGCCGAGCGTTTCGAGGTCGCCGTAGGTGAGCGTGCCGGCCATGAATTTTTCGCATGCCTCGTAGAGGGTGTCGCCCACCTTCTTCACGACGGAAGTCACGATGACGGCAGCCTTGTCGGGCGCGCTGTCGGCGTAGTAGGCGTATTGGTCGCTGTCGACGCCGATGATATACTTTTGGGTGAACTTCGCCGCCTCGATGCAGCCGATGCCCGCCTGGCTCGCCGCCGCGAAGAGGACGGATACGTCGCTCTTATAGAACTGTTCGGCGAGCGTCTTGCCCTTGGGGCTGTCGACGAAGTCGCCGATGAAGGCGTTGTAGGCGCCGAGCGTGGCGCTCTTTTCGGCGTTGACCGCCTTGACGCCCTGCAGGAAGCCGACGGCGAAGTCGTTGATGATGTCGTTGGCGGCGCCGCCGATGAACGCCGTGTTGGGGCTGTTCTTCTCCTTGGAGAGGAGGGACGCCACCACGCCGGCGAGATAGCCGCCCTCGTTCTGATTGAACATGACGGAGTGCACCGACGGGTATTCCGAGGCCTTGCCGTCCTTGATCTCGGTATCGAAGATCAGGAAGCGCCTGTCGGAATATTTGCTCTTCTTCACGAGCCGCTGCAGGGGCTCGCGCATGTCCACCGTGCCGCAGATGATGAGATCGTACGCCTCGTTCGCCGTCTGCGTGAGCGTGGATTCGTAGACCGTCGTGTCGCTCGAGCCCATCTCGATGATCTTGACGTCGGTCTCGGGGTGATCCTTTTGGAACCTCGTCATGCCCTCGTTTGCGGAGTCCCAGAAGGACATGTCGCCGAGGTCGCCGTTGATGAGCAGCGCGACGCGGAACTTGCCGTCGTCGAGGCTCGCAACGCCCGAGGAGGAGCCGCCGCCCCCCTCTCCGCCGCCCTCGCCGCAGGCGCAGGCTGCCGTAAGGAGCGTGCCCGCAAGCAGGGCGCATCCGATTGTTTTGAGTATCTTTTTCATGGAATTACCTCCGATATAATTAGATTTTGTGCCGTAATTGACGAACCCCCCTGCCGAAACTTATAAGGATTATTTCCGCGGCGCCTTGGGGGAAAGACGCCGCGGAGCGATTGCCGCGAACAGATCAGAAATGAGCGTTGATGTTCTCGAACTTCCACTCGATGTAGTCGCCCTCGAAGATGTGCATTTCGTTGCACGCCCAAGAGACGTACTTGCCGTTGAGATACATGAACCAAAACAGGTCGGAACTGCCCTCGTATTCGCCGATCTTCGTCACAAAGCCCGCTTCGAGACCCTCCTGGCCGATGCCCTTCTCTTCGACGGCGGCGATGGTGAACTCGTTCATCCACATGTTGTCGCTGGTCAGGGTGACGGTGCCGTTGAACAGCTCATCTTCGCCTGCGATGATGCGGACATATGCGCTGTACGTCGAGGCCCATTCGCTGTGGCCGTCCACTTCGTAGGTCGCGGTGTCCTTGCCGACCGTGAAGGGCGTCTCCGCTTCGCCGCAGCCTGCGCCGAGCACGGCGAACATGCTGATGATGCCGAGCATCAAGGTTACAAAAAAGATTTTCGCTGATTTTTTCATTTTTTATCTCCTTATAATTTATTTTTCCGGCTTCGCCGAATCAGCCAATGAATACGGGGTTGCTGATCGCATAGCTCCCCCACGGCCCCAGCACTTCGAGCAGGAGCCAATCGTTTGCGGCGGCCTCCACCGTGATGTCGTCGGTGTAAGCCGTTGCACCCGTGAGCGTGACCGTCTTTGCGATCTCGCCGTTCTTGACCACGCGGATCTCATAGAGCCCGTCGCGGCTGAAAATATCGTTCTTGATGACGACGGAGCCGTTCTCGGCCGTCGCCGTTTCGCCGTAGATCTTCCCGCCGATCGTGCAGTTGAGCACGGGGCCGTTGGAGAGAAAGTTGTGGCCGTCGCGGAGGGACTCCATCACCTTTTCCTCGGTGAGCTCCCCTTCGATGTGCACATAGTTGGTGGGAACGCCGTTGTACTGCCCGCTGTACCTGCAGAGGCTGAAATATTCGCCCGCCGTCTTGGGCTCCTTGACGATCTTGTTGCGGTTGGCCGCCGAGACCGCTCCCGAGATATCGTGATTGTCGGTGCCGCCCGTTGCGAAGATGACGCCCTCCATATCCCCCGCCTTGTACGCGTTGAGCAGGGAGTACCACAGCGTCTTGGCGGTGTAGTTCTGATTGTCCGTCGAGCGCTCGGTGAACCTGCCGTCGGGGATGATGAAGTAGCCGTTCCAGATCTCGATGGTGTTGAACGCAGAATACAGCTCGTAGTCGTCGGGTTCGACGAAGTTGGCGACGCCCATGTTGGTGAGCGAGTACGGGTGGTTGACCTGCGCCACGCCGCCCTGCCATGTGATCTGCCGGGCGATGTAGAGGATCTTGTCCCGTGCGGTGAGCTTCTTCTTGTCCGCGCTCTGGCCGCGCTCCGCCTCGGTGAAGTTGATCTCGTAGCGGTCGAAGGTGATGGCGGTGCCGATGGACTGGATGTGCCCGAACTCCGTTGTGACCTCCACGCCGCCGTACCCCTGGAAGATGCGCCGTTCGCCGTCGGCCTGCGTCAGCACGTTGACGTTGGCTTCGCGCCACTCCGCCACCCCGCGGGAGGTGTTGTGGTCGGTGAGAAATCCCCAATACAGCCCCGCCGCCGCGTTGCCGATCGTCATCTCCTGTACGCCGTCGATGCCGTCGGAATAGTAGCTGTGCTGGTGGGGATCGCCGGGGATCCAGCCCTTCGCGTAGCTATCGACAAGGTGCTCGAGCCGCACGTCGGGGCGGTAATACGTCTTGAGACTGTTCACGGAGATCTGCGTCGTGTACGTCGACTACTCCGAGCCCTTGGTATAGACAAG
>CANRFD010000009.1 GCA_947629845.1 uncultured Clostridia bacterium | reverse complement strand
TCGCCGAACTCGGGCAGCCGATGTACGACCGCGACTACTTTTCCGCAAAACGCTATGAGAATTTGGCGGCTTCCTCCCTCGGGCACAGCGTGCCCATCGTCAACGGGGCGGGGCAGTGCGCGGGGAAAAAATACGGCGGCGCCCTCTCGGCGGACGGCCTCCGCGTCGAATTTGCGGGCGCCTACAAAAACTGCAAAAAGCTCGTCCGCACCTTCGAGCTGCGGGAGAAGTCCGTGCGCGTTATAGATGAATTTTCCGCCGACGATGTTCTGACGGAGCGCTTCGTCTGCCTTTCGCCCGCCGCGGCGGAAAAAATTTCCTCGGAGGAGGGGCTTGTGCCGCGCGTCACCGAAGAAACATATTTCACCCACGGCGGCGCCCCTGCCCCCGTATGGCTCGTGGATTTCGACATCCCCGCGGGAAGCAGCGCGGCGGCGTTCACTGTTAAAATCAAATAGCGATAAAACGGCGGCCGTGTAATGCTGCTCGCCGGGAGGAAAAAACATGGGATTTATTGACGTTGTATTGGTCGTGGCGTTTCTGTTCTTTGTGGGAAGCGTGTTCGGATGGTGCCTCGAAGTGCTCTTCCGCCGCTTTTTCACCGCCAAAAAGTGGATCAACCCCGGCTTTCTCACGGGGCCGTATCTCCCCCTCTACGGGTTCGGCGTCGCGGGGCTGTTCGGCATCTCGCGCATCCCCCTGAAGACGGGCTACTCGTGGCTCGACGCCGTGCTCATCATCGCCGTCATGGGGGTCGTTATGACGCTCATCGAGTACATCGCCGGGCTCATCTTCATCAAGGGGATGAAGATCAAACTTTGGGACTATTCCAACCGTTGGGGCAACATACAGGGCATCATCTGCCCGCTGTTTTCGCTCTTTTGGCTGCTCGTTTCGGCGTTCTTCTACTTCGTCATCGACGAACCCGTCATCGAGGCTGTCACATGGTTTGTGCACCACATCGAGTTCGCCTTCGTCGTGGGCATCTTTTTCGGCGTCTTTTTCGTCGATCTGGGGCATTCGCTGCACCTCGCAACGCGCGTAAAGAAGTTCGCCGAGGAGCACGGGATCGTCGTCCAATACGAAAAACTCAAGGAAACGCTGCGGGAAAAGCGGGAGGAAGCGCGGCAAAAGGTCGGCTTTGTGTTCCCGCTCGAAAAGCTCTCCGAGTTCAAAGACGAGCTCGCCGCCGCCAAGGAGAAATTCACGGCGCGTATGGGCAAAAACAGGGGAACGGGGTCGGAAAAAGACGCCTCCGCAAAAAAATAAGGCGCCGCTTAATTGCGCCGCCCCGCGTTAAATTCCACGCTGTCACAAAAAAACGGCCGCCCTGTACGGGCGGCCGAACTGTTTTCTTTTACATGACGACGATATCTTTCTCGCGGAACTTCTCTTTGAGTTCGGCGGGGAAATTGTCGTCGGTGATGAGCACGTCGATGTCCTCGAGTCTCGCAAAGGAGTACGGCATGATCTTGCCGATCTTGGAGCTGTCGAGCATCATGTACATAGATTTTGCCTTCTTGCGCGCCATCTTCAGGAGGTCGGCTTCCACCATGGAGCCGCAGGAGAAGCCGTTTTCCAGCGTGAACGCCGAGGCGGAGATGATGGCGAGCTCGAAGTTCGTCGTCTCGAAGTACGCCTTGGCGACGGGCGAAGCGGTGGAGAGATTTTCCTTCAGCACCTGCCCGCCGAGCATCGTCACGTCGATGTTCTTCTTCTGCGCAAGTTCAATGGCAACGGCGAGCCCGTTGGTGAACACGTGGATGTTGATATCGGGCAGCTCTTTGGCGAAGGAAAGCGCCGTCGTGCCGCCGTCCATAAAGAGGGAGCTGTTTTCGCCGATGAGGCTTGCCGCCTTCTGTGCGATCTTGATTTTTTCGTCGGTATGTATGGCGGTTTTCTTCACATAAGGTTCCCCCGAGACCTTTTGCACCTCCTTCACCGACATCGCTCCTCCGCGCACGCGGATGATCCGACCCTGCTGTTCCAGCTGAAAGAGGTCTCGTCTGAGCGTCATTTGGGAGACGTTGGGAAAAAAGTCGTCGAGCTGCTCGAGCGTCAATCTCCCGCGCTTATCCAACAGTTCTGCAATTTCTTCAATTCTGTCGCGTTTCATAATATAACCTCTCCTTTATCTTCTTTGCAAAATATTAACACAAAAAATTTCTTTTGGCAAGTGTTTTTACACTCTTTTTATGTATTATTTTCGCAATTTATAAAAAAAATTGTGAGTTTCTACAAAAAGGTTCATAATGTGACACAAAATTCATGTTAGAAATTAACAAACGGCGTTTTGGGCGGGATTTCCGCCCCGCATTCTCCCCGCCCCGCCGCCCCCTTAAAAATGCCGTCCTCGGGCGGAAAAATTCAATAATGTACGAAGGAACGATTGACATGTCCCCCAAAACAGAGTAAAATGAAAGCCATCGGAGCTGCGCTTATCAAGCGATTTTTTTTGAGAGGAGGAGAGAGATGTATTGCAAGTACTGCGGTGCAAAGAACAGCGACGACGCCGAATACTGTAAAAAATGTCATAAACCGCTGAACGGGGACGACGACGAACCCGAGGAGGAACCCGAGGAAGAAGGCGAGGGCGGGATCATCAACCTGCAGGATATCAAGCCGTACGATCCCTCGGAGCACGAGGTCTACGAGACGTGGGACGACGACGAACCCGAGGAGGAACCCGAAGAAGAGCCCGAAGAGGAGCCCGAGGAAGAAGAAGGCGAAGGCGGGATCATCAACCTGCAGGATATCAAGCCGTACGATCCCTCGGAGCACGAGGTCTACGAGACGTGGGACGACGACGAACCCGAAGAGGCTCCCAAGGAAGAGCCCAAAAAATCGGCCAAAAAGACTTCCAAGAAGGCCTCCAAGAAGGAGGAGCTCGCCGAGCCCAAGGAGAGCAAGCCTGCCGACCCCTCGCAGCACGAGGCGTGGGACGAAGTCCCCGAGGACGAGGGCTACATGGAGCCCATGGAGGAGAGCGGCAACGGCGAGAACATCGACTGGGACGCCCTCGAGCGGTACGACCCTGCGATGGAGATGGACGACGACATCGTCTATGGCGATGACGACGGCAAGTCCCGCAAAAACAAAAACAAGAAGGAGGCCGCAGCGCCCGTCGCCAACAGTTCTACATACACGAGCACGCCGGCGAGCAGACCCGCGAGCAAGCCTTCGAAGTCCACATACAAGCCGCCGCGCACCAAGAGCAGTTCGAGCTACAGAAGCTCGTCGTACGGCTACACCGATTCGAGAGTCGTAATGGTCAAAATCGGCGCCGTACTGTCGTTTTTGGCAATTCTTGTGGCGGCCGGGCTCTTCGTCATGAGCGGGTTGGTGATGGAGTACGGCGAAACGGCCACCCTCTCCATACTCGACTTCTTCAATCCCGCCGAGGACG
Organism: uncultured Clostridia bacterium; assembly: GCA_947629845.1. GTDB lineage: Bacteria > Bacillota > Clostridia > Christensenellales > Borkfalkiaceae > Gallimonas. The sequence goes on along the minus strand of CANRFD010000009.1, from coordinate 20,855 downwards.
GGATCGTGAACACGATCATCACCCTCTTCCAGGTGGAAAATGCCGGAGACGACATCGTCATCGCCCTGATGCCGCTGCTGTTCAGCACGGCTGCCGTCGCCGCGACGACCATCGGCCTCCTCGTGTTTGTCATACAGGGGCTCGTGGGCATCATCCGCACCTTCAAGCGGCGGCCGAGCTTCAAATTGCAGAAAGCCGCGCTCAGCGCCGTCACGATGTACGCCGTCTGCATGGTGTTCCTTCTGATGTTCAACAGCACGCTGGAAGGGGTCAGCCTGAACGGTGCGGCCATGGCGGGGCTGATTGTCTCCGCGGCGCTTGCCGTCACGGCGACAGTTCTCCACGCGATCATGAACATGCGCGACCGTGGCGTCGACTTCGTGCGGCTCCTCCTTACTTTGTTCACGATGGGTGCGGCGCTCGCCATCGCCGTCATGGCAATGGGGCCCACCGTTTGCGTCCCGCCGGAGGAATACCGCTTCTTCGATATGTACATCTTGCTCTTGGAGGGCGGCGAAACGACTGCCAACTTCGCCTCCACCATCATCGTGGGCGTCATCGGAACGCTCGCGCTCACCGCGGGCGGGTTGCAGTTTGCCCGCCAGATGCTTTTGAACTTGCCGGCGGCATTCCACGGCGGCAGGCCGCGCGTATCGGGCTTGGCGCAGGCCATCGACCTGTTCGTCTTCTCCATCGTGCACATCGCTGCGCTCTACGCCTTTGCGGGAAATTCCGCCATGGAGGGGCTGGATCCGACGCGCGCCTTCATATTCCTCGCGCTCTCCTTCGTCAGCATCGTGCTCTGCGCCATCGCCCGCCGCAGGAGAAGCTGACCCCGTCCCGCGGGTTTTCCGCCGCGGAACAACCACCTTCAAACACATCTTAAAGCCGCGCTCCGCCGCGGCTTTTTCATGTGCAAGAAGAGACAAAATATTACATTTTTCATGCAAAAATAAAAAGTTCATACATTTTGCTTGACAAATTTCGGGGGGGGGTAAAATAGGGAGTAACAGGAAAAAGTTGCATATATGAGGCGATTTTGCTATAATAAATTGTACGCACGCGAGGAAAAACAGTGAAATATGGCAAATGTAGGAAAAGTTATGACATGATTTACTTGACTTAATCTTCCGATTTTGGTAAACTGGGTAAAAATTTTGCCCCTTTCGCGGAAAGTCTGCGGGCGGGGTCAAATACAGGCCGTTCGTTCATTCCGCATAAATTGTCCGCGCGGGAAAGATACTGTTACAGTACCGTCGGGCATATAATGGAGGAACGGCAAGCTCCCCCATAGGGGGAGGAAGGAAAAAACCTGCCGGGGGGCAAGGAGGAAACAACTGTGAAAAAATTCGGATCCGTTCGGAAGTGCGTCGCGCTCATTTGCGGTCTTATGATGGCGCTCTGCGTCGCGCTGTTTGCGGCCGGCTGCCGCGAGACGGATTTCCGCATCGTGCTCATGAACGATGGGGAAGAGTACAGCGTGCTTACGCTTTCGGAGGGGGAGCAATTCTTCTTCCCCGAAGATCCCGAAAAGGAGGCGGACGAGGAATTTACCTATACCTTCCGCGGATGGAGCACCGAGGACGTGGGCGTCGTCTCCGAAGACGCGCTCCCGGGGCTCGACCTGTACCACGCGGGGGAGGAGCTCCTGTTCACGGGGCACACCACGCTCTATGCGGTCTACACCGCGGAGCCGCGCGAAGTGTATTACACCGTCATCTTCCGCGACGGGCTCACCAAGGAGCGCATCGGCGACGAGCAGAAAGTGCTTTCCGGCGAAGACGCCGTTCCGCCCGCGCCGCCCGTTCACGAGGGCTACGAGTTCGTCCGCTGGGATAAAAGCTACGAGAACATCACGGGCCGCACCGAGATCACCGCGCTCTACGAGGTGAAGGAGTTCGAGCTTGTTCTGCACTACCTCGGCGAAGAGCACACGCTTTCCGTCGAGTTCGGCAGCTCGCTTTCTGGGATCGAGCCCACCATCTCCGATAGCTTCGTGTTCGACGGCTGGTATTACGACGAAGAATTTCAGGATCCCCTCGCCGACGACGCCACGATGCCCGCAAAGAAGCTCGACTTGTACGCAAAGATCGAGATCAAGGAGGGCGAATTGGGGCTGGTGCTCACGGGCGACGGCGTCTACGGCAACGGCGACGACATCGTCAAGATCGTCGGTCTGCAGACCTCGGACGATCTGACCTATACCTACGAATGGGTGGGCGCCGAGCCCATCGACGGCGGCGCAACGGCGCTCGTCAAGGCGGCGGGTACGCAGCAGATCGCCTGCACCGTCACCGAGGACTACGGCGATTCCATTCACGAACAGTCCACCCTGCAGCTCTCCGTCAATTTGAAGAAGGCAACGCTCACCGCGCAGGTCACGGCAGAGGAGGGGAGCATCGTCTACGGCGCAACGCCCGAAATTACAGTCACCCTCGCAGGCTTCTGCTACGAGGATCGGGCGGACGGCGTCCAAACCAACGTCATCATTACAAATAATAAGGACAGCGCTCCCGCAACGGGGCGGCTGCACGTCGGCGAGTACACCGTTACGGCGGAACTTGCCCAGAATCTTGCAAATTACGAGCTCGGCGAAGTGACGGGCACAACGCTCACCGTCACACCCAAGCAGCTCACCGTCACCGCTTCGGCGGAGGGCTTCACCTATGGGGCGAGCCCCGCACCCGAACTCACCTTCGAAGGCTTTGCGGAAGGGGAGGGCGAGAGCGTGCTTACCCTCGACGGCGAACGCTATCTCTATGAAAAGGGCGGCGTCGCGCACACGGGCAAGTTCGTCGCCGGCACCTACACCGTGCAGGCAGGCAACTTCACGGGCGCCGACTACACCGTCGTCAAGGGCGAGGTGGCGCAGTTCACGGTCGCAAAGCGCGAAATCACTTTGGCCGTCACCTCCGCAAAGCCCAACTACATCTATGGCGAAACGCCCACATGGAACGTCGAAAAGACGGCGGGCGAATACGCCGACGGCGAGAGCATCGAGGCGATCGAGGTCTCCGTCTCCTACGGCGAGCAATCGGCGCACCCCACAGTGGGGCACTACACGCTCACGCTCACCGCTACGTCGGAAAATTACAACGTCACCACGGTAAACGGTTCGTTTGACATCGCCGCCAAGGAGATCACGGCGGCCGTCCAAGCGGGCGGTGCGAGCTTCACCTACGGCGAGGCGATCGCGGTCAGCGTGCAGTGGGGCGAATTTGTCGAAGGCGAAAGCGCAAACGACCTCTTCGAAGAGATCCCCGCCATCACCTACACCAAGGGCGGCGAGGCCTACGCCAAGAGCGGCAACTACTTCGACGTCGGCGAGTACACGGCAACGATCGACGCGGCGGGCAGGCACGGCAACTACAACGTCACCGTGCAGAACGCCGGGTTCGAAGTGACGGCCCGTTCGCTCACCGCCACCGTCTCCGTAGCGGAAGAGCCCGACGGCGAGGCCTTCACCTACGGCGATACGATCACCGTCACGGCGACGTGGCAGGGCTATGCCGAGGGAGAGAGCGCGCAGAACGTGTTCGGTTCCGCAAAGGAGCCCGCCGTCACCTACAAGAAGGGCGGCGCAGCGTACACCAACGATAAGACGTATTTCGAGGTCGGCGAATACACCGCCACCGTCGAAGCGGACGGGGAATACCACAACTACCATGTCACCGTCACGGGCACGTCCTTCAAGGTCGAGCCTAAGCAGCTTACCGCCACCGTCTCCGTGGAGGAGTATAAAGGCGAAGCCTTCACCTACGGCGATGATATCACCGTCAAGGCGACGTGGCAGGGCTACGCCGCGGGCGAGAACGCGCAGAACGTGTTCGGCACCCCCGCAGAGCCCGCCGTCACCTTCACCAAGGACAGCGAGCCCTACGCCAAGAGCGGCAACTACTTCGACATCGGCGAATACACCGCCGACATCGAAACGGGAGCTACGTCCGCAAACTACACCGTCACCGTTACGGGCACGTCGTTTACGGTGGAGCCCAAGCAGCTCACCGCCACCGTCTCCGTAAGAGAGAAGCCCAACGGCGACGCCTTCACCTACGGCGATACGATCACCGTCACGGCAACGTGGCAGGGCTACGCCGCGGGCGAAAACGCGCAGAACGTATTCGGCACCGATACAGAGCCCGAGATCACCTACAAGAAGGGCGGCGCGGCGTACACCAACGATAAGAAATATTTCGAGGTCGGCGAATACACCGCCGATATCGAGACGGAAGAGGCATACGGCAACTACACCGTGGCCGTCACGGGCACATCCTTCAAAGTCGACCCGTACGTGTTCACGGTGGAGCACACCGTCACGCAGTCGCGCGACGACGAGTATTCCTTCGCGCCCCAATTCGCCGCGGAAGAGCAGCGCTTCGTGTTCACGGGCACCGTCGTACTCAAGAACAATCACGACGGCTCCTACAACGCAACGGATGCAGCGAGCTTCGCGGAGAGCTTCCAATGGAAGGAGGGCAACTATAAGATCACGCTGAAGGACGGCGGCGACGAAGTCACCCAAAACTTCACGCTGCAATACGCCCTGCACGTCACGCTCAACGCCTCGCAGTTCACCGTCACCGAGCCCGACGCACAGGCGCGCACCGTCACCTACGACGGGCAAAAGCACAACTTCGCCGTCAAGGTCACGCACCACGCCGAAGAGGTCGCGGAGGCGAAGATCGAGTACAGCATCGACGGCGAGGGCAGCTATTCTACGGCCGAGCCCGAGTTCGAGCACGTCGGCAAGCACACCGTATACTATAAGGTAACGGCGGAGGACTACGCCGCGGCGCAGGGCAGCTACACCGTCGAGATCAAAAAGGCGTCGAACACGCTCACCGTCAACGGCGGCCGCGACGGGTTCACCTACAACGGCGAAGGGCACAGCTTCGAGCTCACGGCGTCGGCGAACTTCGGCACCGTCACGGCAAATTGCAACAATGGCATCGAAGTTGCGCAGCAGGGCGGGAAGTTCACCTTCACGCTCATCAACGCGGGCACCTACAACGTCGTGTTCACCGTCGAGGGGACGAACGACTACGATGGCGCGACCGAAACCGTCACCATCGTCGTCGAAAAGGTGACGGACAACACGATCGCGGTCGGCGGCGCCCACGCCGACTTCACCTACGACGGCGCGGAGCACACCTTCACGCTCACGGCGACGGCGAACTTCGGCGCCGTCAAGGCGGTCTGCGATAACGGCATCGCCGTCACAAGCGAAGATGGCTTCAAGTTCACGCTCGTCAACGTCGGCACCTACACGGTGACCTTCACCGTCGACGGCACGGATAACTACAACGAGGCCAAGGAGACCGTCACCATCACCGTCGAAAAGTTCACGGAAAACAAGATCACCGTCGAGGGCAACAGCGACGGGTTCACCTACGACGGCGAAGAGCACGCCTACACGCTCAACGTCAGCGCGAACTTCGGCGAAGTCACGGCAAATTGCGATAATGAGATCGAAGTCGCAAACGATGACGGCGCCTTCACCTTCACGCTCGTCAACGCCGGCACCTACACGGTGACGTTCAACGTCGTCGGCACGGATAACTACAACGAGGCGACCGAAACCGTCACCATCGTCGTCGAAAAGGTGATAAGCAACGCGATCACCGTCGAGGGCGAGCACAGTGATTTCATCTACGACGGCACCGCGCACACCTTCGCGCTTACCGTCACGGCGGACTTCGGCACCGTCACGGCCAAACTCAACGGCACGCAGGCCATTCAGCCGGAGGAGAACGTATTCAAGTTCACCGCACAGGACGTCGGCGCCTACACCGTCGAGTTCACCGTCGAGGGCACGAACAACTACAACGAGGCCACGGAGACCGTCACGGTCAACGTCTCCAAGAACACGGCCAACAAGATCACGGTGGGCGGCGAGCACAACGATTTCACCTACGACGGCAACGATCACACCTTCACGCTCACGGCGGCGGCGACCTTCGGTATCGTCACGGCATCGTGCGATAACGATATTCCCGTCGCAAACGAGGGCGGCTTCAAGTTCACGCTTGTCAACGCGGGAACTTACACGGTGACGTTCACCGTCGACGGCACGAACAACTACAACGCCGCCACCGAAACCGTCACCATCAACGTCAAGGAAGTGACGGATAACAAGATCACGGTCAGCGGCGAGCATGCCGACTTCACCTACAACGGCGAAGAGCACACCTTCACGCTCACCGTCACGGCGAACTTCGGTACAGTCACGGCCAAACTCAACGATACGCAGCCCATCGAGGCGCAGGGGGACGAGTTCACCTTCACGGCGAAAAATGCGGGCACGTACACCGTCAAGTTTGCCGTCGAGGGCACGGGCAACTACAACGCCGCTACGGAAACCATCACCGTCAACGTCTCCAAGGCAAATTACGAGGGTGTCACGCACGACGAGCTCTCCACTACGATGAAGCACGGCGCAACGCTTGCCGATCTCAACGATCTGCTCCAAGCGCACTACCGCTGGGCGGACGCCGGCGAAGCGATCAAGGTCGGCGAAAACGGCTATAATGCGATCTACAACGCAGACGAGGCCAACTACAACGACTTCTCGCTTCAGATCACCGTCAATGCAGCCAAGCGTCAGGTGAAGGCGTCGCTTGCGGAAACCGTCGAAGCCGACTTCGGCTCCGCCTCCGATGCGTTGTTCACACCGACGTTTACCGCCGACGGCTACACCCTGCAGGAGGACGAGATCGCCTACCTTACGCAGAACATCTCGCGGCAGATCGCGGGCGCAAACTACACGGTCGGCGGCACCTACATCGTTACGGTGAAGTGCACCCTTCCCGCGAATGATTATTACGAACTTGCGGAAAGCGTAGAGGCCGAAGTTCTCTTTAAGCTGAAGAGCGTCGACGTCGGCGGCACACTCTACACCATCGAAGACGCGCTTGCCACGGCTCAAAGCGGCGCCACGGTCACCGTCAAGAACAACACGTCGTTTGCTACGGCCGAAATTGCCGAACGCGCGGGCTACACCGAACAAGCCGGAAATTACACCGTCAAGGACGGCGTGACGCTCCTGCTGCCTTACGATGGGCAGGAGGGAGCAAATTCGACGACCGGTGCCAACGGCTCTTCCTCGTTTGGGCAAGCAGGAAAATTGAAGATCGAATTGACTTTCCCTGCAAATATTACGTTGACGAATGCGGGAACACTCACGATCGGCGGCATTACAACGGGTGCTCAGGCATATGCAGGCGGTACGGCGGGCGATTATGCGCAAATCACGCTTGACGAAGGGGCGGGGATCACTTCCTCCGGAACGATCACGGCCTACGGCTTTATTGTGGAGAAGGTCAAGAATAATGGGTCGTTTGTCACGTTGACGGGCGGCAGTTTAACGATGCCTTTCATTGTTATAGAGCACCGCGGCGGCACGATTTTCAGCAATATTTATAGTAACATGAAGGGTTCGCCGTTCAATCGCTTCTTCATGGAAAATGTGACGCCGAAGTTGACGGTCAACTATGGTGCAACGCTCTATGGTTATGCGAATATGTATGCAACGGGCGGCGACCATACTACCAAAATAAATTTGGTGGGGAATACCAACGGTGCGCAGGAAAGGAGCTTTTTCCAACTTCAAGATGGGGCGCGTCTTGAAGCGAAATACGATATCACCACGAAAGTCACGCAGTGGGACATTTTCGGTAGTGCAGATATCAATGCACTTGAATTGAAAGTGATGGTTACAATATCTACGAATGAAGTGATGTTCCCTGCCTCTTGGTACTACCGTTACAGCTTCCATACACTTGAAGACGGCACAGCGGCGGCAGTCACTTCGGCGGTGCAAAAGTTCAAGATCTTGCCCGGTAGTGCCATAACGGTAGGCAAAGGCGTTACCTTCTCTGTTCCGGAGATCTTCGTCTATGGCGCGGATTATAAAGACCCTCAAGACGGCTCCACGGCTGCACACTCTTCCTATGAATCGAACAAAGGAGCCGGTCAATTGATCGTCAACGGTACGTTGAAAGCAAACAAGATCGGTGGATTTGTGAGCACCACAGAAGAGGGCGCAAAAATCGAAGTGCTCGAAGACGCACAGGCGACCTCCTATGAGCTTCGCTCTATTAGTGGTGGCAATGCGTATTGGACGGATTATAACAAGTATCTCGAATTGAAGGTTTATAGTGAGTCGGCGGGAAAGCTTTCCGACCGCGCGCTCAAACAGACGGTAAGCGGCGAACAGAGCTTTACCTCTCAGGACGGCGGTTGGATCTCGAAGTACTTCTACATTGAGTACAAGGCGAACGGAGATGAAAGAGGCGGCGAGATTTCAGGCAATTCCGAGGACGCATATGAAGGGAACTCCGTAACAGGATCGACGATCACCACGGAAATGCCTAAGAGAGCGTACCATGTTTTCACAGGCTGGTATTATAATGCCGCTTGCACGGAAAAGGTGGGCGACAGCACAAAAACAGTTTCCGCAGGGGATGTCGTTACCGTTTACGCGGGTTGGAAGGCACTCGAATATACGTTAAAATATGAAATCACTTACCTCGGAGGCGCGGGGGAGGCAGATGTTGCTACATTGACCTGGGAATACGGAACGACAACTCAATTGCCTGATTTGTTTGATAAGGTCCCCGGTTTTAACTTCAGCGGGTGGTTCCTCGATAGTAATTTTTCGGATCCGATCGTGAGTATTACAGACGAAACTATCGATCGTCTCACCGTCTCCGATCTCTATAATGAGGGAACGATCACGCTATACGCGAAGTTCGTGAAGGATGGAATGTTCTCCGTACAATACGACAACGGCGGACGGTATAACGATGAGTTGATCGGGACCGAACAACCGCTGCCCACAGATCATTTGGGGACACAGGGGAGTGCGGTTTCCGATATCGCAAAGGCAACGGAGATCATCGAGGGAATTGACGATTATACACACGAATATTACTTTACGGGCTGGACATCAAAACAGAGCGGAAAAGCGATAACCGCCGAAACCTCCATCGAGGCAGGGGATCTGACAAACGGCGTACTTGTTCTGACCGCACAATGGGCGCAAAAGGCATATGTCACGGTAGCTTACAACATAGGAACAATGTCGAACGCAAGTGTTGAGTTTACAAGCCCCATTAGCCTTAAGGCCGAAAGTAATATCAATTATTATTTCCGTGCAGGCGAGCCCGTTACAATAAAAATCACGTTAGGCGGTTTGGGTAACGATAAGTTGGCACAAGTGTCCGGCGCGGCAAGCGGTAATTTCTCCGAAAAGAATAGTGTGAGCGATAAGACTTTCACGATGCCGGAAGCGGGAAAGAAAGTAACGATTACGGCAAAGTGCACGGGTACCTGTATCATCGAAGGAACGCTCATCACGCTTGCCGACGGAACGCAGAAGAAGGTCGAAGATCTTCTCCCGACCGATTTGGTGCTCGTGTTCAACCACGAGACGGGCAAGTATGAGGCGTGCGCGCTGTGGTCAAATGTCCACGCGGGCAATGCGGCGGAATGGTTTACGGTGACCTATCTCAAGTTCTCCGACAGCACCGAGCTTGGTATCAACAACGAACATGCGCTGTTCGACAAGACGCTCAACCGCTATGTCTACTTCAATGCAAGCAATCCCGCCGAGTATATCGGGCATAAGTTTGTAACGGTGCAGAACGTGAACGGGAAATACGTGAGCGGCGAAGTGACGCTTGTCGGCTTCGAGAACAGGACGGAATATTTGCGGGTATTCTCGCCCGTCTCCCTGTTCCACATGAATGTCGTCACGAACGGCTTGCTCTCTATGACGGCGTGGCCGACGAACAGCGAGGGCTTCGAGAACTACTTCGCCTACGACGAAGATATGAAGTTTAACGAAGCGGCGATGCAAGAGGATATCGAAAAATACGGTCTCTACACCTATGAGGACTTCAAAGATCTTATGACGGAAGATCTCTTCAATGCGCTGCCGTGGAAGTACTTCAAGATCGCTGTCGGCAAAGGCATGATGACGTGGGATGAAATTCTCTATACGATCGATTGGATTTATACCACAGGACAAATCCAACTTGACTGACGTTAAACGACAGTCGCCCGCCCCCTCTTTTGAGAGGGCGGGCATATGTCTACGACCGTTTCAACGCTCTAAAATTTCATACCGACTTCATTGAAAGAGCTCAGCCCGAAATCAAATTACATAGGAGCATCATGGAAAACACCACCGACGAGAACAAAACCCAACCCGCGGAAAGTGCGGCAAAGCAAGTTTCCGCGCCGTCTGCGCCCGAGAACCCCACCGAGCCGACCGCACCCGAAGCCGCCGCGCCGCAGGGGAGCGCAGACCAAACGCCTTCTCCGCAGCCGCAGCCCGACGAGATCGTCCGCGTCGACGGTCTTTGGAAAAAATACTCCAAAAAGGCGGACTATGCCGTAGAAAACGTCACTTTCACCTGCCGAGCGGGCGAGATCGTGGGGCTTCTCGGGCACAACGGCGCGGGAAAATCCACCACGCTCAAGTGCCTCGAGGGAATGCTTCCCTTCGATAGGGGAACCATCTCCATCGCCGGGCACGACATCAAAAAGGAGCCCCTTCTTGCCAAGGCGAACATGGGCTTTGTCACCGACAACCACGCCGTTTTCGTCAAGATGACGGGCATGCAGTACCTCTCCTTCATGGCGGACGTCTACAGAGTTCCCACGGCGAAACGGGAGCCGCGCATCGCCTACCTCGACGGGATCTTCAAACTCGGCGACGCCGTTCACAACCTGATCTCCTCCTATTCCCACGGCATGCGGCAGAAAATTTGCATGATGGGGTCGCTGATCCACAGCCCCAAGCTTTGGATCTTGGACGAACCCATGACGGGCCTCGACCCCCGCACCATGCACGCGGTGCAGGGCTTCATGCGCGAATACGCCGCCGCGGGCAACTGCATCATCTTTTCATCGCACGCCCTCGCCGCCGTCGCCAAGCTGTGCGACCGCGTCGTCGTCATTTCCAAGGGCAAACAGACGGATACGCTCGACGTAAAAGAGCGCATCACAAACGACCCCAAGTTCGATTTCGAGGAGTACTTTTTAGCGCATGAAGGACAAGGTTGATTTCAGGCTCGTGCGCGCTCTTCTCAAAAAGGGGAACACCGAGCGCGCCAACGCCTTCAAAAAGGGAAATTTCGACGCCATCGGCTTCATCGTGCGCCTTGTGCTCGCGGGCATTCTGCTTGCGGCGTTCATCGTGTTCTACGGGAAATTTGCCGATATGTACCTCGGTATCCGCACGGACGGGGTCTCCAACCGCCCCGAGCGGCTCTTCGAGCTGCTCTCCGTCAGTTATGCCGTCGTCCTCCTTCTCATGGTCATGGGGGGCGTTACGCAGCTCATTTCCTCCCTCTTCGCGGCCGACGACGTCAAGCTGTACGCCGCCATGCCCGTGGGCGCAAAGACGCTGTTTCTTTCGCGGCTCGTCGCCGTCTACATCCGCCAACTGACCTATGCGGCGGTCACAGTGCTGCCCGTCAGCCTCGCCGTCGCCCTGCGCGCCACGCTCCCCGTCACCTTTTTCTTCGGGTCGGCGCTCATGTGCTTCCTCCTGCCGCTCATCTCCATCGGCATCGCCTCCGTTTTGGCGCTGCCGTTTTATGCCCTTTGGCAGTTTTTGAGAACGCATTTCGTCCTGAACTTCGTCTTTGTCACGGCGCTCACGGGCGGGCTCTTGTACCTGTATTCGGTGCTCCTCGGCGGCGTGAAGGAACTCCTGCTCGGCGACGGGCTCAAGTACTTTTTCAACGAGAACGTCATGCGCATCCTGCACGACGTCGCCCGCGGGCTGTACCCGTGCAGCTGGCTTGCCGATTTCGTCCTCGGGCGGGAATATCTCATCAGCGGGTTCGGGGTGCTCGGCGTCATCCTCGCCTGCCTGCTCATCTCCCTCGTTATCATTCGCCGCATCCTGTCGCATGCGCTGCAATCGCGCGTTGCGGGCACGCCGCGCTTCGTCTTTTCCATCAAGAAGCCGCGCCGCCGCCTCCCGCCCTTTTTTGCCCTCGTGAAGAAGGAATTTTTGCAGATTTTCCGCACCCCGTCCTACATGTTTTCCTATTTTTCCGTTGCGATCGTCATGCCGCTCATGGTGTACTTTTGCATGGATGTGGGCAGCTCTCTCGTCGTCCGTCTCATCGGGATCGACTGTACGTTCGAACTTTCCGTGTTTCTCACGCTCCTCTTCGGGGCGCTGACAAACGTATTCTGCGCCACCAACATCAGCCGCGACGGCGCCATGTTCTACTCCGTCAAGGCAATGCCCGTCGATTGGCGCACCGTCATCTTCTCCAAGGTCGCGCTGTGCATGTGCGTGACCGTCGTTTCGCAGATACTCACCGCCGTCATTCTCCTCTGCTTCGGGTTTATCGGCTTCGGGAACGCCTGTTTCCTCTTCTTTGCGGGAACGGTGTGCAGTTTCGCGCAGATCTGCCTCGCCACCCGCCGGGATTTCAACCACGCGCGCTTCTCCACCGAGGAAGACGGCGAGATCAAGGAGTCCGGCAACACCGTCTCCGCCGTCATCATGATCGGCATGGCGGTGGCGTTCGGCGTCGGCGGCGTCCTCGTGGCCGTCCGCATGATGCTTGCGCTGCGCGGCCTCGAATACGCCTATCTTTCCTACCTCGTCGTCGGCGCGTTTTCGCTTGCCGCCGCGGCGGTGTGCTGCGTCTATCTCATTCGCGGGCTCGGCAAAAAATACTATGAGTTCAGCGGGGGAGGTCTGTTTTGAGAAAAAATATCATCGCGCTCATGCTGGCGCTGCCTCTTCTCTTTGTGTTCGTCGTGTTCTCTTCGGGGAGCGTGGCGAGTTTGGGCGTCACCGTCTCCGCGACGGGCATCGAGATCCTCGGCAAGCCCGAGAACGATACGCTCCGTCTCGACCTTGCCACCTATCAGAACGATCATACGCTCTCCGTCGAAGTGCTCCCCGCCACGGCGAGCGATAAGTCGTACACCTTCCGCGTCGAGGACGCAGAGGGCGCAAAGCGTGCCGACGTCACGGTGGACGAAGCGGGGCGCGTCTCGGCACATTCCCCGGGCGTTGCGCGCGTCGTCGCCGTCTCCAACGACGGCGGATTTACCGACAGCATAACGGTCGTCGTCGGCTGTTCCAAGCCCTACGACTTCGAATTTTCCCTCGGGCACGCGGAGGGCGGCGCCGTGCAGTTGCAGCCGCAGGAGGGCGGATACGCCGCCTCCGTGCAGACGGGGCTCTATTCCTACCGCACGGTCATCGAGCCGAGCGGATTTTCGGGCGCGAAGGTCGCCTGCGAGGAGGGCTTTGCCGTCGTGAACGAGGCGACGGGCACCGTCCTCTTCCCCTTCGGCGGAGACGTGCGCCTGAGCGCGTCTGTCGAAGGCGGCTGGAAGGGCGACATCGTGAAGCAGGTGCAGCTCACCGTCTCGCGCGTCGTCACGGGCGCGGGCTTCACCGTTAACGGCGGCGCGGGCGCCACGCTCGCCTACGAGAAGGGCACGCGCGAGGGCAGCTTCTATGTGGAAGCCGACGCCGCGCCCACCCTCTCCTCGACGGAATTTCTCGAGGGCTACACCGTCAACGAGCTCGGCAGCGGCACGGGCCGCTATCGCGTCGACTTGGCGTTCCCCGAGCACGGCGAAGATTATTTCGAACTCAAAGTCAACGTGGGTGAAAATTCGGAGACCGTCGCCGTCTCCTTCCTCGAATTTGCCTTCGAGGTGCGCTCCGATCTCCCCGTGCAGGAGGACGGACGCGCGTCCGTTCTCGTCGGCTCTCCCACGACCTTCTACGCCTATCCCTCGCAGGGAATGGAGGCGAAGGGGGTGACGTACGAGTGGACGGCGGACGCCGACGAGCGGCAGGTCACGCTCACGCCCGCTCAAGACGGCGGCTCGTGCACCGTGCTGGCGTCGGAGAGCGCCTCCTTCCGTCTCACCGTGCGCGCGATGCGGGGCGGCAGCGCGCTCGATATCAACGCCAAGGAGATCGACATCGAGTCGGTGCGCAACGTCACGGCCCTGCAGTTTGTCGGCCGCTACGACGTCGGCCTTTCGAGGAGGACGACGCTCGCGGGCTTCACCTGCGAAGGGGAGCGCACCGTGGAATGCAAGACGCCTCTCCGCGTCGCCGCCTACGATGTCGACAGCGAAATCGACGGCTTCGACGCAGTCGACTTCGAGATCTCAAACGAGGCGGTCGCCCGCCTCGAGCGCACGGCAGACGCCGTCATGCTCGTGCCCACGGGCACGGGGGAGGTGACGGTCACGGCGTCGTGGCGGGGGAACGCGAACTTCGGCGCCGACGTGCGTGCCGCCGTCACGTTCAACGTCGCCCACACCGCCGTCGAAGTCAAAACGAGCGCGCAGCTCTACCGCGTCGCGGCGGAGGGCAAGCCCATCGTGCTCGGCGCCGACATCATGCTCGGCGCCAACGACGAAGGCGCGCCCCTTCCCGAGGGCGAGCGCACGGCGCTCTTCGGCACGATGCGCTCCACCTACAACATCAACTTCTACACGAGCGGCGGCACGGAGGACGCCCCCGAAGTCAAATACGCCGTCGAATTTAAGAACAACGTCTATGGCAACGGGCACACCCTCGACGCCGAATATCTCACGCATGTGGTAGACGGAACGGGCGTCCCCAAGGCGGGATTTTTCCGCGGGCCGCTCTACTTCGTCAGTCTCGGCACGGGCGACACCATCTCCGTCGCCGGGCAGGACAACATCGCCTTCCTCGTGCGTACGGACGGCGTCGTCCTCTCCGATCTCACCCTCTTGGGGTGCAGCGACAGCTCTCTGTTCGACGGCGAGGCGCAGAACAACGACCTCTCCAAACTCAACAACGTGGGCACGGTCTTGGAGCTGAACGCCAACGTCTCCGTGCTCAACTGCCGCGTCCGCAACGGGCGCAACGTGGTGCGCGCCTATGGCGGCAACCGCGACGGCTCCCACTACTTCGTCGAGTCGCTGGGCGAGAATGCGGGCTGCGACGGCGAGCGCATCCATGTGCGCGTCGAGGGGTGCATCCTCTCCCATGCGCGCGAATTTATTCTCAAGATCGGCGCCAACCGCGCCCTCCGCGCAAGCGGCAGCGTGGCAGGGGAGGCCGAACCCGATCTTCTCAAGGCCGACGGCACCGCCTATCCCTTCCTGACCGACGAAAATCTCGGCGACCCCTATTTTTACGAGCGGTACGTCATGACGGACGTCGTGCTGAAGGACAGCGTGCTCGAGACGAGCGGCCTCTTCACGGTGGGGGTCGAGAGCAACTTTTCGGGCGCCATGCTCTATGCCGATATGTCGGGCACGGGCTTTCAGGGCTGGAAGGGGACGGGCGCGACCTCGTTTGCCTCGATCCTTCGCCTCGAAGGGGACGTCCGCCTGTACGATTGGAAGCGGCTCGACCTCGTGGACAGCAGCACGCTCATCCAGTCCACGGGGGGCGACGCGCGCTTCAGCCTCGATATCGCGGCCATGCTCAACTTCGTCTGCGGGGCGCACCCCGATGCCTACGGCGACATCATCGAGGAGAAGGGCGGCGAACAGTACGTCCACGGCGGCATCGCGTTCTACGGCGGCGGCAAGAACTACTCCATGCTATCCGCGGCGGGGCTCGACGGCAAGCGGGCGGACTTCTCCGCCTACCGCGTCAACGTCTCCGTCTTGGCGGAGTCCGAGGATGAGACCATGCAAAACCAGGGCAGGCTGCTCCCCGCGGCGGCGGGAACGCAGGATTTCCGCTTCTTCATGTACGGCAAGAGCAGCGCAAACAACTACGAAGCGCAGCTCACCTCTCCAAACTACGAAGTGGGCGCGCTCTCGCCCTTCACCGCCTGAATTTCGGGCGCCTTACATCTTCACACCTCCCGCGATCCGGCGCCTCCCGCGTCGGATTTTACATAAAAGAGAGGGCGCCCCGTCGAAAGCGCTTGCCTTTTTATTCGGGGAATGGTAAAATGTGCGTATGGATACAAGGTTTCTGGCGGCGTTGGACGAATATTTCTGCGCCAACTACTCCGACTATGTGCGCCTGAACGCGCTCGAGGGGTACAAAAAGCCCGATGTTCTCTACATCGCAAAGGACGGAAATATCGCGCGGCGCGATCCGTCCTGCATGCGGCTGTGCCACCAAGCCGATCCCGCCGACCTGCTCGCCAAATTCAAGGCGGGCTATGCGGATACCGATTACACCTTCAATTTCTGCTTTATCCCCCGCATGGAGCGCTTCCGCGACGTCTTCCGCAAGCACACCTTCGCAAAGGTTCTGCCGGGCATTCTCGCGAAGTATAACGAGACGGCGGAGACGGCGGGCGAAAAGCTCTCCATCGAGCCCCGCTTCTGGAAGAAGATCGCAAAGGGGAGGCTGTACCCCGAAAAGTGTACGGTGCTCGCCCTCGCCCTCGTGTGCAACCTGCGCTCGGCGGACATGCAGAGCCTGCTCAACGTGTGCGGGTTCACTTTGGAGCGGACCAGCGTGCGCGACGTCGTCGTCACCTATCTCGTCGAACAGCGCGTCACCAATCCCGACATGCGGGACAGGTGCCTTTCCGAATATCACATCATCAATCTTCCCATCCGCAGGGAAGCGCCTCCCGCATAAGAGGCATAACATAGAGGGGAGGGAGCCCCAATGTTTTTCAAAAAGTTAAATAAGGATATCTCCGCGGCAAAGCGGAACGATCCCGCCGCGCGCAACCGCGTGGAAATTTGGCTCACCTATTCGGGGGTGCGCGCACTCATCTGGCACCGCCGCGCCGCCGTGCTCTGGAAGCTGCACCTGCGCTTCTTTGCACGCTGGGCGTCGCAGTGGGCGAAGTTCCGCACGGGCATCGAGATCCACCCCGCCGCCAAGATCGCCCCGGGCGTGTTCATCGACCACGGCTCGGGCGTCGTCATTGGCGAAACGGCGGAAGTGGAGGAAGGCGTCGTCATCTATCAGGGCGTCACGCTCGGCGGCACGGGCAAGGAGAAGGGCAAACGCCACCCCACGGTCAAAAAAAACGCCGTTATCGCATGCGGTGCAAAGGTGTTGGGCGGCTTTACGGTGGGGGAAGGCGCACGCATCGGCGCGGGCGCCGTCGTCTTAAAGGAAGTCCCGCCGTACGCCACGGTGGTGGGCGTTCCGGGGCGCGTCGTGCGCATCAACGGCGAGAAGCCGCAGGATCTCATCCCCGAAAAGGAAGATCCCATCGTTCAGGAACTGTGCGCGCTCCGCGAGCGCGTGTTTGCGCTCGAAGAGCGTTTGGCGGAAAAGGAGAGGCGGGAGCATGAAGATCTATAATTCTCTCACAAGAAGAAAGGAGGAGTTCGTCCCCCTCGAGGCGGGCAAAGTCAAGATGTACGCCTGCGGCATCACCGTCTCGGGCGAGGCGCACGTCGGGCACGGCTTTCAGGCCATTCTCTACGACATCTTCCGTAAATTTTTGGAAAAACAGGGATACGCTGTCACTTATGCGCGCAATTACACCGACGTAGACGACAAGATCATCGCCAAGAGCAAGGAGACGGGCATCCCCGCCGACAGGTACGCCGCGATGATGATCGAAAAGATCGACAGGGTGATGGCGGAGCTCGACGTGGACGAGCCCACCGTCTGGCTCAAGGCGACGGAAAACATCGGCAACATCATCTCCTTCATCGAGGAGCTCATCGCCAAGGGACACGCCTACGCCGCGCAGAACGGCGACGTGTACTTCGACGTCGATACCTTCCCCGCCTACGGGCAGCTCTCGGGAAGGGACAAGGAAGAGATGCTCAACGGCGTGCGCGTCGAAAACGACGACTGCAAAAAAAATCCCTACGACTTCGCCCTCTGGAAGGCGACAAAGGAGGGGGAAATTTGTTGGGATTCCCCTTGGGGGAAGGGCAGGCCGGGCTGGCACATCGAGTGCTCGGCGATGAACCGCGCCGCCTTCGGCGACCGCATCGATATCCACGGCGGCGGCAGGGATCTCATCTTCCCGCACCACGAAAACGAGATCGCCCAGACGGAATCTCTCACGGGCAAGCGCTTTGCCAACTATTGGACGCACAACGGGCTCATCAAGGTGAACGGGCAAAAGATGTCCAAGTCGCTCGGCAACAGCCTGCTCCTCGAGGATCTGCTTAAAAAATACAGCAACGAGGCCATCAAATTCGCGCTCCTGTCCACGGGCTACCGCGGCGACGTCAACATCACGGACGATTTGTTCCCCAACGCCGAAGCGCACCTCGTGCGGTTCTATACGTTGGTCGACAGGGCGGAAAAGGCCTTCCCTGCCGAGACGGGTCTGTACCCCGCCATCGACGAGAAGTTCGACGCCGCGATGAGCGACGACTTCAACACCGCCCTCGCCCTCTCCGACCTCTACGGATATTTCAAGGAAATTTCCCGCCTGCTCGCGGAAAATGACGCCGCCGCGCGCCGCATGGTCAACCAGATCAGGCAGACGTATTCGCTCTTGGGGCTGTTCAAAAAGAACGCCGCGGAGTACCTTGCAAAGTACGCGGTGGAGGAGGAAGCCCCCGCCGAGGTCAAGGCGATCGCCGAGGAACGCTTTGCCGCCCGCAGGAACAAGGACTGGGCGAAGTCCGACGAGCTCCGCGAACAGCTCAAATCCCTCGGCTACTCCGTCAAAGACTCCAAAGACGGCTACACTCTATCCAAACTCTAACCTCCCCACGCAAATAGGGGAGAGGGTGTGTCTCCGCCCGTCCCCCTCATACCGAGCCCCGTAGGGGCGAGTGTATCTTCCCCCCCAACGCAGTCCGCACCCCGCCCGCAAGGCTTCCCCTTTTGCAAAGGGCGCCGCAGGCGTGCCTTGCGCTGAAGCTCCGCCGTAGGCGGTGATGGGGATTGAGCCATAAATCCCGCCATCCCCCCATAAATCACGTCAACCCGCTCATAAATCACGTCATCCCGAGCGTAGTCGAGGGATGTCCTTATCCCCCCCAAAAAAACAACAACCGCAGCAAATCCAAACAAGGAATCACATCATATGAACATCACAGGCAAACAGTTACGTCAAAAATGGCTCGACTTCTACAAATCGAAGGGGCATGTCGACATCGGCGCCGTGTCACTCATCGGCGACGGCGCCACGGGCGTCATGTTCAACGTGGCGGGCATGCAGCCGCTCATGCCCTATCTCCTCGGCAAGCCGCACCCCGCGGGCACGCGGCTGTGCAACGTGCAGGGGTGCGTCCGCACGGTGGATATCGACGCCGTGGGCGATGCTTCCCACTTCACCTTTTTCGAGATGATGGGCAACTGGTCGCTCGGCGACTACTTCAAAAAGGAAAAGACGGCGTGGACTTTTGAACTTCTAACGTCGGTGTTCGGCTTGGATAAAAACAAGCTGTGCGCCACGGTGTTCGAGGGCAACGCCTCCGCCCCGCGCGACGGGGAGACGGCCGAACTTCTCATCGGCCTCGGCGTCCTCCCCGAGCACGTCTATTACCTGCCAAAGGAGGACAATTGGTGGGAGCTCGAGGGCACCGTCGGCACCCCCTGCGGGCCCGACAACGAGTGGTTCTATCCCATCGATGCGGAAAAGGAGAACCCCGTCTTTCCCGACGACTATGTCGAGATCGGCAACGACGTGTACATGCAGTACAAAAAGACGGAGACGGGCTACGAGCCTCTCGCCAATAAAAATGTGGACACGGGGTTCGGTTTCGATCGAATGCTCCTCTTTTTGAACGGCCTGCACGACGCCTATAAGACCGATCTTTTCACCTCCGTCCTCGCCAAATTGGAACAGCTCTCGGGCAAGAAGTACGACGACGGCGGCGAAGACAGGCGCGCCATGCGCATCATCGCCGACCACACCCGCACAACGGTCATGCTCATCGGCGACAGGGTGGGCGTGCTCCCCTCCAACGTGGGGGCGGGGTACATTCTGCGCCGCATCATGCGCCGCGCCATCCGCTGGTGCCGCAAGCTCGGCGTCGCGTCCGACGCCATGCTCGAAGTCGCCCGCATCTACATCCGCGAAGTGTACAGCGACGCCTATCCTCTCCTCGCCGAGCGCGAAGATTACATCCTCTCCGAGATCAAGAAGGAGGCCGACCGCTTCGAAGCGACGCTCGCACAGGGCATGAAGGAGTTCGACAAGACGGCCGCGGGCATCGCGCGCAAGAACGAGTTCATGAAGAAGCAAAACCCGGGCTACGTCGAGGAAACGGTCATCGGCGGCAAGGCGGCGTTCCGCCTGTACGATACCTACGGCTTCCCGCTCGAACTCACCGAGGAGCTGGCGGCGGAAAGGGGACTCACCGTCGATAAGGAGGGCTTCGAGGCGGCGTTCAGGGAACACCAGGAAAAGAGCCGCGTCATCGCCAAGGGCGAGGCAAAGGGCGGCCTCGAATCGCACTCCGAGATCGCAACGCGCTACCACACCGCGACCCACCTTCTCAACGCCGCGCTCAAGGTCGTCCTCTCGCCCGACTGCAACCAGAAGGGCAGCAACATCACCGACGAACGCATGCGCTTCGACTTCAACTTCGATCGCGCCATGACGCCCGAGGAGATCAAGGCGGTCGAAGACCTCGTCAACGAGAAGATCGCGGAGAACATCCCCGTCGTATACCGCGAAATGAGCCTCGAAGAGGCGCGTGCGGAGCATTTCGTCGGCGTATTCGACAGCAAGTACGGCGAGGTCGTCAAAACGTACTCCATCGGCGACTTTTCGCGTGAAATGTGCGGCGGCCCGCACGTCGGCAGCACGGGCGAGCTCGGGCACTTCAAAATCGTAAAGGAGCAGTCCTCCTCCGCCGGCATCCGCAGGATCAAAGCCATTCTCGAATGACCCTCCCGTATCCATGACCCCGCACCCCCTCCCGCAGGGGGTGTTCCTTCTCCGCCCCTTGCCGCCCCCTCCTCGGGA
>CANRFD010000008.1 GCA_947629845.1 uncultured Clostridia bacterium | reverse complement strand
GTCGAGAAGTTCGACTACCAGAAGGGCTTCAAGTTTTCCACCTACGCGACGTGGTGGATCCGCCAGTCCATCACGCGTGCCATCGCCGACCAGGCGCGCACCATCCGCATCCCCGTGCACATGGTGGAGACCATCAACAAGCTGACGCGCGTCTCCCGCATGCTGCTGCAGGAGAACGGCAGGGAGCCCACCCCCGAGGAGATCGCCGAGGCGATGGAAGTTCCCGTCGAACGCGTGCGGGAGATCCAGAAGATCGCGCAGGATCCCGTCTCCCTCGAAACGCCCATCGGCGAGGAGGAGGACAGCCACCTCGGCGACTTCATCGAGGACGACAAGACGCAGACCCCCGGGGATTCCGTCGCCTTCATCATGCTCAAGGAGCAGCTGTTGAGCGTCCTCGATACGCTCACCCCCCGCGAGGAGAAGGTGCTGCGCCTGCGCTACGGCATCGACGACGGCAAGCCGCGGACTTTAGAAGAGGTGGGCAAGGAATTTAACGTCACGCGCGAGCGCATCCGCCAGATCGAGGCGAAGGCGCTGCGCAAGCTGCGGCATCCCTCGCGCTCCAAAAAACTGAAGGACTTCCTCGAATGAAGGAGCGCGTCGCGCACATCTGTTCCCTTCTCCCGCCCGCCCGCGTGTATGCGGACGTGGGGTGCGACCACGGATTTATGGCGAAGTACGCGCTCGGGCACGGGCTGTGCGAACGCGTCTACATCACCGACATCCACGCCGGCAGCCTGAAAAAGGCGGAGACGCTTCTGCGGCGGGAGATCGCCGCGGGGCGGTGCGTCCCCGTCCTCTGCGACGGGCTGGAGGGCGTTCCCGAGCCGTGCGATTTCGTGCTCATTGCGGGCATGGGGGGAGAGGAGATCGTAAAAATTTTGCAGCGGGACGGCATCCCTGCCCGCTTCCTGCTCCAGCCCATGAAGAACGCCGAGAAGGTGCGCCGCTTCCTCGTCGGCAGCGGTGCGAAGCCCGAGCGGGACTACACCTTTTCGGAGGGGGAAGGGGAGCGGCGCAGGTACTACGACGTCATCCTCGGCTGCGCGGCGGGCGGCGGCGGATATTCGGAGAAGGAGTTCCGCTTCGGGCGGGACAACATCAACGGCAATTCGCCCTATCCCTTTCTCTTTCAGATGAAGGAGGAGCTGTGCAAGACGGAGGAACGCTTGCAGGGCAGGCTCGGCGCGGCGAGCCGCGAAAAACTCCGCGCACGGCAATTACAGTTGGAGGAGATCATCAGTGAAGTCGAAGCAACTCTATGAAGCGGTAGACGAGCTCGCGCCCTTTGCGCTCTCCCGCGAGTACATCGAAAAATTCGGCGCATACGACAACAGCGGGCTGCTCATCGGCGGCGACGCCGAACTTACGGGCGTGCTGTTCTCGCTCGACCTCTCCCCCCGCGCCGTCTCTATGGCGAAGGAGAGGGGATACAACGCCATCGTCACCCACCATCCCGCCATCTGGGAGGGGCTGAAGCGCGTCGACGGCACCATTCTCGATTGCGCGGCGGCGGGCATCTCCGTCGTCTCCGCCCATCTCAATCTCGACGCCGCACCGGGCGGCATCGACGACTGTCTCATGCAGGGCTTGGGCGGCAAGGCGGCCGCGGTCGTGATGGAGCAGCTCTCGGGCGGCGGCTACGGAAAGGTGTACGACGTGCAAAAGACCGAGCTTTCCGCATTCGTCGGGCGGGCGAAGGAGACCTTCTGCACCGGGCGCGTCGTGTGCTACGGGGAGGGGAGCGTCCTGCGCGTCGCCAGCTTTTGCGGCGCGGGCTTTACCGAGCGGGCGATCGCCTTTGCCGCCCAAAACGGCGCCGATACCATCGTCACGTCGGACGGGAAGCATCACCTCGTCACGGCGGCGGCGGAGAGGGGCATCAACGTGGTGCTTCTCACACACTATGCGGCGGAGAACTACGGGTTCTGCCTGTTCGCGGAAAAAATGAGAAAAAAATTGGGGGACGTGCCCTGCGCCGTGTTCACGGACGGCCGTTTCCTGTAAGGAGAAGAATATGTCTGTTTTAGAGCAACTTTTGGAGTATCAGAAGAAGGACGGCGCGCTCAGGAAGATCGAGCAGGAACTTGCCTCGAGCGAGGAGCGCAAAAAACTCGTACAGGCGCGCAGCTTTATGAAGAACGCCGAGACGCGCATCGCCGCGCAGGACGCCCGCGCCGTGGAACTGAAAAACCTGCGCGACCAGCTCGTCCTCCGCGTGGAGGAGATCGGGCACGGCCTCGCGGAGTATTCCGACCTCGACGAGATGGTGGACGGCGGCGGGGACGTCTCCTTCTATAAAAAGAACGCCCTCCAGCTGCAGGAACGCCTGCGCGCCATCAAGGCGGAGCTCTCGAAGATCCTCGCCGAGATCGAGTCGCTCTCCGCAGAATACAAGAAGCTGATGGAGCAGGGCAAGGCCGCAAACAAGCAGGCCAAGGAGTACGGCGATAGATACAAGGCGGTGCAGAGCGCACGCGCCCCGGAGATCAACGCGCTGAACGCTGAGCTCGCCAAGATCGCCGAGGGGATCCCCAAGGAGACGATGGAGAAGTACAAACAGAAGCGCAGCGAAAACGTGTTCCCCGTGATCGTGCCGCTGACGGGCGGCATGTGCGTGTGCGGCATGGATCTCTCCCTCGCCCAACAGAAAAAATTGGAGGGCGGCGACGTGATCGAGTGCGAACACTGCCGCAGATTTATCTACAAGGCGTAGCCCTTTGGCGGGGCGGCGGCATACCATGGGAGTATGCAGAACGTCGTCGCCGTCATCTCGCTTGCCGCCGTGTGCCGCAATGCCGAACTTCTCGCCCGCGCCTCGAAAAAGCCGCTCATCGCCGTCGTGAAGGACGACGCATACGGCCACGGCGCGGAAAAGATCGCGCTCGCCTTGGAAAGCAGGGCGGGCGCGTTTGCCGTCTCTACCGCAGAGGAGGGCGCCGCGCTCCGCGTCGCAGGCGTGCAGAAGGAGATCCTCGTGTTCACGCCCCCGCTCGACGGGGAGGACGCCGCCCGCATCGCGGCCTACAATTTGACGGCGAGCGTCTCGTCCTTTTCCGCCCTGAATTGCCTGAAAAGTGCAACATGGGGTGGAAAAATCAGGGCGCACATCGCCGTGAACACGGGCATGAACCGCTACGGCGTGCGCCCCGAACATGCGGGGCGGGCGGCACGGGAGGCCGCGCGGGCGGGCATCATGGTGACGGGCGTCTATTCCCACCTCTACCTCCCGCAGGACGGCGCGGCGAAAGACCGACAAAAGTCGCTCTTTTCTCGGGCGGCGGAGGACGTGCGCGCCGTGTTCCCCGCGGCGGTGCGGCACCTCTCGGCGACGGGCGGTCTGCTCGCGGGGGACGGGTTCGACATGGTGCGCCCGGGCATCGCCCTCTACGGGTACCTGCCCGCGGGCTTCGGGCGGGCGCTCCCGCTGCGCCCCGCCATGCGGCTGTATGCGTGCGTTTCGCACGCCGCCAAGTTCACGGAAGGGGGCGCGGGATATGCAAAAGCCGCAAAACGCTATTCGTTTTTGCACACTTTGCGGCTCGGCTACGGAGACGGTTTCTCCCGCACCCGTACGCCGTTCGGGATCGGGGCGCTGTGCATGGACGCGTGCGTCGAGGAGGGGCGCGCCCGCTTCGGCGGGTGGAAAAAGCTCCCCCTCGACATATCGAACTATGCGGCGCGCTGCGGCACGTCGGAGTACGAAATTTTGGTAAATATCGCGCGGAAGGCGGTAAAAATTTATGTTTGAACGGGAAAAGGCACAACTGCGGGAAAAGTACAAGCTGCTGCGGGCGTCGCTCAAATCGCCCGAACGGGACGAGGCGATCGCCGCCCGTGCGCTGGAAATGTTCGGGGAGCGCAGTGGCGGGTTTTTCGTCTACCTCTCCGTGCGGACGGAGGCGGACACCGCCGCGCTCATCCGCGCCCTCCTTTCGCGGGGGAAGGGGGTGTGCGTGCCCCGCGTCGTGGGGGACAAGCTGATCTCGGCGCCCTTCACAAAGGAGCTCGTCGCGGGGGCGTACGGCATCCCGCAGCCCGCGGCGGGGGAGGAATTGACGTGCGCGACCGCCTTCGTCCCGCTGCTCGCCGCCGACGAAGAGGGCAACCGTCTCGGCTACGGCGGAGGGTTTTACGATAGGTACTTCGCCGCCCATCCCGAAGTGCTCCGCGTCGGGCTCGCCTACGAAGGGCAGCTCTGCCCCCGCCTCCCGCACACGGAGGGGGACATGCCCCTCGACGCGCTCGTCACGGAGCGCTGCGTCCGCCGATTTGAGAGGAACACTTGACAGCGGGCGCGGAAAGCGATATAATGTACGCGTAGGGCGTTCCTCCGGAGGAATTATGTTAAACGAAGCACCCAAAAAGAAGAACATCGATTACGCCGATCCCACCTTCTGGCAGCTCTTTTGGCGCGTCCAGAGGGAGTGCTGGCGGCGCATGGTCTCTCCCTTTTTCATGTACCTGTTCTTGAGCTCGCTCGCCCTCGCCATCGAGGCCATCGTGCCGAACGAGGCGGGCACCACGTTGGAGATCGTGCTGGGCAGCCTGTGCATCGCGTTCGGCGCCGTGTTCAACGTGCACCTCTTGTACAACACGGGGAAACTGCACTACGACGCCTATCTCACGGGCTGCATCCACAGGAGAAACCGCGCCCTCGGCATCATGTCGGGCGGCGACCACAGGGTGGAGCGCGAGTACCGCGTCTGGAAGGGCTTCTACATCGGCTTCCTCGTGGGGCTCCCCGCCATCATTCTGAGCCTCGTCGCGGGCATCTGGCCGAATTCGCTCGCGGGCCCCGCCTACTTCTTCATGGCGATGTTCACGGGCTGGGCGATCTTCCCTCCCATCTGGGCGAAGAACGTTTTGGGGCTGGAATTTGTCAGCGGATACTGGTCGCTTCTCATGGTGCTCATGCCCATTCTCGTGAGCGGCATTTCCTACATCGTGGGCGCGTATATGGAGAAGGGCGTCAAGGCGCGGCAGGCGGAGCGCAGCGAAGAAGTGAAGAAGGCCGGCGCGAAAAACGGCGGCAAAAAGGATAAAAAGACAAGGTGAGAGTGATTGCGGGCAAGCACCGCGGCAAAAAACTTGCGGCCTTCGGCGGCCAAAGCGTGCGTCCCACGCCGGACAGGGTGAAGGAATCGCTCTTTCAGATCCTCGAACCCCGCCTTGCAGGGGCGCGCGTTCTCGACCTGTTCGCAGGGAGCGGCGCGCTCGGCATCGAGGCGCTCTCCCGCGGGGCGCGCGAGGCGGTTTTTAACGACATTTCCGCGGAAAGTTTGCAAACGCTGCGGAAAAACCTTGCTCTGACGGGCGAACGGGGGACGGTTTACAACCTCGGTTACGAGGCCTGTCTTTTGCGCGTTTCGGGGGAATTTGACCTGATCTTCTGCGACCCCCCGTATGCGGAGCGGTTCACGGAAGCCATCCTCCGCACGGTAAAGGAGCGCGGCCTTCTCGCAAGCGGCGGGCTCGTCGTCTACGAGAGCGAGCGGGAGGAAGTTGCGCCCGCGGGCTGGCGCCTTGCCGACGCGCGCAGCTACGGCAGAACCAAAATTTACTTTTTTTCGGGGGATGGGGTATGAAAAAATGCGTCTTTGCGGGCACGTTCGACCCGTTCACGTTGGGGCATGCCGACACGGTGAAAGCCTGCCTTGCCCTGTTCGACGAAGCGGTGATCGCCGTGGCGGAGAACAGGCAAAAGGCGTGCATGTTTTCCGCGGAGGAGCGGACGGAGATGATCCGCGCCGTCTATGTGCAGGAGCCGCGCGTCCGCGTCGAAGTGTGGGACGGCGTCATCGTCGATCTTCTCAAGCGGGAAAACACCCCCTTCTATGTGCGCGGCGTGCGCAACACCGTCGACCTCGAGTACGAGAACGCCGCCTTCTACGCGAGCCGCGATCTCGATAAGACCTTCGTCACGCTGTACGTCCCCGCCGAGCGGGAGCGCCTGCATGTGAGTTCCACCTTGGTGAAAAATTGCATCGCCTTCGGCAAGCCCTATAGGGAGTATGTGCCCGAGGCCGTGTTCGACTATATCCGTAAGAGAGGCTGATATGTTTGAAAAGCAATATGCGATCCCCGCGGCGGAGGAGATCGTAGCGGAGGCGCCGCTGCCCCCGTCGCTGCGCGCCGTGAAGCAGTCGCGCGACGAGCTCGCAAAGGACGTCATCGCGGGGCGGTCGGATAAGCTGCTCGTCATCGTCGGGCCGTGTTCGGCACACGAACCCGCCCCCGTGCTCGAGTACGTCCGCCGCTTGGGGAAGCTCAACGAGCGCGTAAAGGAGCGGCTCGTGCTCATTCCCCGCATCTACACCAACAAGCCGCGCACGCGGGGCGTCGGCTACAAGGGCATGTTCTCCCAGCCCCATCCCGAGCACGGGGAGGACATCGTAAAGGGCATCCGCACCATCCGCAAGCTGCTGCTCGACGCCATCGCCGAGAGCGGGCTTTCCGCCGCGGACGAGATGCTCTATCCCGAAAATTACGTCTATGTGCAGGATCTTCTGACGTACGTCGCCGTGGGGGCGCGTTCGAGCGAGAACCAGATGCACCGCCTCGTCTCCAGCGGCATCGAGCTGCCCGTCGGCATCAAAAATCCCATGAGCGGCTCCATTCCCGTCCTGCTCAACTCCATCTATGCGGCGCAGAGCGCGCAGGTGTTCAAATATTTGCAATGGCAGGTGAAAACCACGGGCAACCCCTACGCCCACGCCGTGCTCCGAGGGCGGGTGGATAACTACGGGAACGACATTCCCAATTACCACTACGAGACGGTGATGCGGGTCTCCGAAGGCTATCAAAATGCGGGGACGGGGTTAAGAAATCCCGCCGTCATCATCGATGCGAACCACTCCAATTCGGGCAAGCGTTTCGACCAGCAGATCCGCATCGTGGAGGAAGTTCTGCAAAACCGCCTGTACGACGGCGCATTCAAGAAGATCGTAAAGGGCTTCATGATCGAAAGTTTCCTCGAAGAGGGCAACCAAAAACACGACGAGGTGTTCGGCAAGTCCATCACCGACCCCTGCCTCGGCTGGGCGGACACCGAACGTCTCATTCTCGACATTGCGGAGAAGGCATGACCATGCAATTTTATGCGACAAGGGCGGCGCGCGACCTCGCCGAGACGCGTGCCCGCAGCGAAAAGACAAGGAGCGGCAAAGTGAGCTGCCTCGGCCCCGACGGAAGTTTTTCCGCGCTCGCCGCGCAGGAACTGTGCAAGGGGTACGAGCCGATCTTCTGCGAAAATTTTGCGGAAGTCGCCGCCCGTCTCACGTCGGGAGAGGCCGATTACGCCGTTCTGCCCGTGGAAAACTCACTCAACGGGGGCGTTTTGCCCGTGCTCGACGTCATCACGCAGGCCGATATCTTCGGCGAAGAAGAATATCTCTGCTTCATCGACCACCGCCTCGCCATGCGGGAGGGGACGAAGGAGGAGGACATCACGACGATCTGTTCGCACGAACAGGCGCTCGGGCAGTGCACGGAATTTCTGCATGCGCACTTCCCGCACGCGACGCAGGTGAGCGTTTCGTCGACCGCCGAGAGCCTCGAACGGTTAGACGGGCACACGGCGGGCATCGTCGGCGCCCACATCGTGCGGGAGGGCGTCACCCTCTCCAAGGAGAACATCGCCGACAACAAGCAGAATTTTACCCGCTTTTTGCGCTTTTCCCGCAGGGACGCGGTGGAGGTGCACGGCAGCGCCATGGTCTTTTGCTGCGCCGTCTGCCCGCACCGCCCGGGGGCGCTGTTGGGGCTTCTCAAAATTTTCCAGCGGTATTCGCTCAATCTCACGCGCATCGAGAGCCGCCCCATGAAGGACGCCTTCGGGGAGTACCGCTTTTTCGTGGAATTTGCGGGCAACATCTCCGACGAGCGGGTGAAAACGGCGCTCAAGGAGGCCAACGGCTATTGCCGCCAATTCAAATTGCTCGGCGCCTATCACTGATAAATTTCACAAAAGCAGAGTGCCAAATAGCAGGCAGTACAGCGCCGCCGCCCCGCCCTGCAGCAGTTTTATCGCGGCGAAGGGGGCGAATTTCACGCCCGCAGGCCGCAAAAACGCCGCCTGTTGCACGAGCACGCAGGCGCCGCCGAAGGTGACGAAAAAGGCGCAGGCGGCGAGCGCGGCGGGGGTGCCGAGCGGCGCAAAGTAGGCGCAGCCCGTCGTCATCTCCAAAAGCCCTCGGAGGAGGGCGGCTATGTAGGGGGGCGTCCCCTCGGGAAGCAGGTCGGCCGCCATCTGCCCGAAGGCGTGGAAGAGGGCGATGGAGCCGCCCACGCAGAGGATGGCGAGGACGGAGGAGAGCAGCGCGGAGCCGTCCGCACTCTTGACGGGCGGGGGCAGCGGGGTGCGTTCGGCACCCTTTTTCGCAAAAAAGCGGGCGAAAAAGCTCACCGTCCACACGCCGAGCAGGTGGCACAAAAGCAGCAGCCAGCCCGCGGCCGAGTTCTTCGCCATGGCGCTGCCCACCACGCCCACGAGGAAGGCGGGGCCGGAGGTCGTCACGAGGCAGGCAAGCCGCAGGCGTTCCTCCTTTTTCAGACCCCGTCCGGCGAGTTCGGCAACGGCGCGCGCCCCGACGGGGTAGCCCGAGACGGCGGCGAGCACCGCAACGCATCCGCCCTCGCCCGAGACGCGAAAGACGCCCTTCATGGGCTTGGACAGCAGGCGGGAGAGTGCCGAAAAGAGGGGCGTCGCCACAAATACCGAGGCGAGAAAGAGGAAGGGGAAGATCGCGGGGAGCACGTTTGCCGCCCACAGCGAAACGCCTTCCCGCACGCTCTCCGCATAGCGGGCGGGCGCGGCAAGGAAGAACGCCATCGCCAATGCGGAGAGCATCGCCGTGCACAGCGGCGGAAATATTTTTTTCAAGCGTAACACGCTATACGTTTATGTACAGGCCGTCCGCGATATGCGGCGCGGGAGTGAAATATGGATCTGTTCGATTTTAACGAAAACGAAGAAAAGGCCAAGCCGCTTGCCGAGCGCATGCGGGCGAGCACGTTCAAAGATTTTGTCGGGCAGTCGCACATCGTGGGCGAAGGTTCGCTCCTGCGGCGCGCCATCTCCACCGACCGTTTGGGGAGCTGCATCTTCTGGGGGCCGCCGGGATGCGGAAAGACCACGCTCGCGAACATCATCGCCGCGCAGACCAACGGGGAGTTCGTCCGTCTCAACGCCGTCTCCTCGGGCGTAGCCGACGTAAAGCGGGCGGTGGACGGGGCGAAAAACAACCTGAAGATGTTCGGCAAGCGCACCTATCTTCTCCTCGACGAGTGCCACCGCTTCAACAAGACGCAGTCCGATTCCCTCCTGCCCGCCATCGAGCAGGGCACCATCCTCTTCATCGGCTCCACAACGGAGAACCCCTACGCCTCGATGACGCCCGCCATCGTCTCCCGCTGCCGCGTGTTCCAATTTCTCCCCCTGACCGAGGAGGAGATCAAGGGGGCGCTCAAACGGGCGCTTCTCGACAGGCGGAAGGGGCTGGGCGCATACAACGCCGAGGTGGAGGAAGAGGCGCTCTGCCACCTCGCCCGTGCGGCGGCGGGGGACTTGCGAACGGCGTACAACGCGCTCGAGCTCGCCGTCTTAACGACGCCTCCCGCGGCCGACGGCGCCATCCGCGTCACCCTTGCCGACGCCGAACAGTCCATCCAGCGGCGCGCCCTCTCCTATAACGGCGACCTGTATTACGACATCCTCTCGGCGTTTTGCAAATCGCTCCGCGGAAGCGACTCCGACGCCGCGCTCTACTACGCCTTCCGTCTCATCGAGGGCGGCTGCGACCCGCTGCTCATCTTCCGCCGTCTCATCGCGCACAGCGCCGAGGACGTGGGGCTCTCCGATCCGCAGGCGCTCGTCGTTGCAACGTCGGCGCTCACCGCATTCCAGCATATGGGCGCGCCCGAGGGCTTTCTGCCCCTTGCCGAGGCGATCGTCTACGTCTGCGAGGCGGAGAAGAGCAACTCCGTCGTCACGGCGATGTCCGCCGCCCGCGCCGCCGCCCGAGACCGCCACGACGACGATATCCCGGGGTACCTGCGCGATAGCTCCTACGGCGGCAGGGAGATGAAGCGGGAGAGCGCAAAATATAAATACCCGCACGACTACGGCGGGTGGGTGAAACAGCAATATTTGCCCGACAGCCTGAAGGACGAGACCTTCTACACGCCGTCCGATCGGGGCTTCGAGGCGGCGATCCGCGAACTCCGCAGGCGCAAGCGCGAGGAATAGGCGAAAAAATTTATCATGCGGAAAACAAAGCGGGTCGGCCAAAAAGCCGACCCGTAGTTTCAAATTGCGCTTACGGCGAGCCCGTATTGAACGATCACGACCGTATAGATGATGACGAAGAGGATGGCGAGCCCGATGGTGACGGAGCTGATGATGATGCCCGCAAGGGCGAGCCCTCTCCCGTTGCCGCCGTATTCGGGCGCGCGGCGGTAGCCGATGATGGAGCAGATGAGCCCTGGCAGCGTCACGAAGAAGGAGAGGATGAAGCCCACGAGGGCGATGGTGTTGCTCGTCGATGTAGGCTGCTGATAGGTCGGCTGCTGGTAGTACGGCTGGCTGTTTCCGCCGCCCGGCGCCGACGGCCGCTCCGTCGCGCTGCCGCAGTTGGGGCAGAATTGCGCCCCGTCCTCGATCTGTGAACCGCAGTATTTACAAAACATGGTATTCCTCGCTCAAAGATATTTAGCGAAGTTATTATATGACAATTCCCGCAAAAAATCAAGAGTTCTTCCCGATTTTTTCGCAGGAAGATGATTTTTTCGCGAAAATGCAATAAAATATTGTCCACGCGCACAATTATTTTATAAAACGTATCGTAAATCCGTTGACAACGGGCGGGGAAAAATGATATTATAAAGTTATAAAATTTGAATAAATTCGGAACGGCTCCTGAATTTATGCAGTAACGGCGGTGCGTAAGCGGCCGCTAAGGAGGTAACAGAATGAAACGGAAAAAGATGTTCGCGGCGCTCCTCTGCGCATCGGCGGTGTTTGCCGGCGCGGGGATGCTTGCGGCGTGCGGGGAGGAAACTCCTCCCGCGGGCGGCGGCCACACTCACGAGTGGCAGTGGCAGTCCGACGAGACGCAGCATTGGCAGCAGTGCAAGGACGACACGGCGGAGAAGGAGGGCAGCCGCGGCGCCCATGCCGACGCCGATAGCAACGGCAAGTGTGACGATTGCGGCCGCCCCATGGAGGTCACGCCGGAGCACACCCACGATTGGAAGTGGCAGTCCGACGAGACGCAGCACTGGCAGCAGTGCAAGGACGACACGACGGAGAAGCCGGGCAGCCGCGGCGCCCATACCGACGCCGATAAGGACGGCGAGTGCGACGAATGCGGCTATCCCATGGAGGTGGAGACGCCCGACCTGTTCGCCTCCGAATACATCGGCACGTGGCAGTTCACGATGTCGTCCGAGCCCCTTGCAACGCTCGAGATCGCGGCGAAGGAAATCAAGTTCAACGGCGCGGCCGTCACGGCGGAAAAGCACGACGACGGCGGCGACATTTCCTATACCTTTACTATGTCGGAAGAGGGCGAATATTCCTTCCGCCTCTCGCCCGACGGGTACGCCATCCTGCTCACCGGGGCGGACGCGACGTATACTATGCTGCCCGAGGACTTCGATGAGACAGTCGATCCCGGGTTCATCGCCGCACCCGATACCGTCGCCGCGGGCGAATGGGTCACTGCGGGCGGCCAAACCCTGCTCGTCGGCTCGGGCGACAATGCGGGCGAACTCTTCTTCAACAGCGACCCCATCGTCATTCTTACGCTGAATGAAGAGGGGACGCACGCGACCGCGCTCCTGAAGGCCGACGGCATGGCGTCTTGGATGGAAATTTACTTCGACGCAGGCGAGATCTCCGTCAACATCGCCGGCGACGAGACCGTCTACACCTTCACCAAGGCGCCCGAAAAGGTGGAGTTCCCGAACGCGATGTGGGGCGAATGGACGGAATACGGCGCAGCCTCCGCCCGTACCCTCGTCATCGAGCGGTACAGCGTCGAATTCAACGGGGAGGACGTCACGGCTTCCGCAAACGTAGACGGCGGCACGCTCTCCTTTGCCGAAGGCGATACAAACGCGTACGACGTCACCGTCTCGGCGGACGAACGGGTGCTCTTTGTCACCGATATGTCGGGCAAGTTCGCGCTGTTCGTAAGCGACACTGCGCCGGCCAATCTGAAACTTACAAACGCGGACAACATGAAGGGCAAGACCTTCCCCGCGGGGTCGGTCACTTCGCCTCTCGGCGCGCTCGCCGTGGCTGCGGACGGCTCCGTCACGTTGGGCGAGCAGGCGGTTCGCATTCTCTCCGTGGAGTATAACGACGACTACAACGCCGCCATCGGCTTCACCTTCCTTTATAATAACATGTGGTACAGCTACGCGGAGGACAGCGGCGAGCTCTTCCTTAAGCTCACCGACGCCCAAAACAAGACCTATCAGTTCGAAGGCGTCGCCTCCCCCGATCTCACCGAATACGCGGGCACATGGCAGTCCTTCTATGCGGGCGGCACGAGCGTATCCGTCACCGTCACGATCGCGGCGAACGAGTTCAAGTACGCGAACGAACCGCATCCTTATTACCGTGCGCTCAACGGAATGCTGTATTATAAAGACATACGTCGCATCGAGTTCGGCTTGCTCGCCGAAGGGATACTCTATATCCAAATGGGTGGCGGCTACCTCTTCTCCGCGACGGGCGAAATGCCCACGGGCGCAGCCTTCCCCGATAGCTTTACGGGGGCTTGGCTGGGCGATACCTTCGGCCGCCTTACCATCACGCCGACGGGCGCCGACATCCGCGGCACAAAAGTGCAGCCCTTCGCCGTCACGGGCGAGGAGGGCAAAGAGGTCGTACACATTATATATGATAACCTCTATTGGACGGTGCATAAGGAGACCGCCGCGCAGGGCGACATCATCGTGATGGACAACGGCACGGTTTCCTACGAGTTCCCCCCTGTGGCGGCTTCGCCGCTCGACGCGGAGTACCGCGGCTCGTGGAAACAGCTCGGCGGCACCGATACCGTCGAAGTCGACCAGGCAGGCAAGTTCACCTACAACAGCACGGTGTACGATACCACGCGCGACGATCTCAACTACGGCTTCCACTTCACATATGGCGGCAATACGGCGACCATCATGGTCTCCGCGGCGGATGGCGGCCTCGTGCTGTGGATCACCTTCGGCGACGGCACTGCCAAATACTTCATCAAACAGGAATTTGATACCCTTCCCGACATCTCGCCCAACCTTTCCGCGGGCACGTGGACTTCGGGCGACATGCAGTTCACCGTCGAAGGCGGCAAGGCGACCATCAAGGTCGGTGCAGGGGCGGCGGCGCCCGTGCGCTTCCTCTCCGGGGAAGATAGCTCCGCCGAAGAAGAGGCGTGCTACATCGGCACCGTGCTCTACAACAACATCTTTTGGGATTTCAAATATGTGAAGAGCACGGGCGTCATCACCATGACCAACGCTACGAAGGAAACGCTCACCTTTGCTCCGCCGGCTTCCGCGTCCGAAGCGGCCGCAAACATCGCCCACACGGGCGGGGAAGCGGAGGCGATCGTCGGCAAGACCTACGCCTCCGATCGGGCGGAATGACCGCTCGCACACCATAGCGCAAAAGGGAGAAGGGGAAAACGCCTCTTCTCTCGTTTGGGTATTTTACGGAAATGATTTACGCGGCGCTTTCGGCTGAAACATCGCCAAATCAAGGGGCGCCGCATCACGGGATACTATGAAATTCTTCAAAAAGACGCTCATTCTGCTCTGCTCCGTGCTCGCGCTCGTTGCGGCCGTCGCCCTCTCGGCGTGCGGCGGAGGCGGCAAGAGCAAACTTTGCTTCGAGACCTTCGGCGGCACGGAGATCGCGCCCATCGAGGCGGAGGCGGGGGAGGACATCACCTCGCGCCTTCCCGCAACCCCCGCGCGGGGCGGTTATACGTTCGGCGGGTGGTACCTCGACGAAGGCTGCACGGGCGAAGCGCAGACCCTTCCCACCGCCATGCCGGAGGGGGAGGTCACCTACTACGCCAAGTGGGTGCCCGCAACGGGCGCCACCGCCTATCTCACATTGGATACGGGCAGCGGCGGCGTACAGGGCTCGCAGGTGCTCGACGCCCCCGTCGGCGTCAATCTTATTGCCTTCCTCGGGCAGGCGAACATGTCGTCGCCCGCGGCCATCGAGGGGCTGACCTTCGCCGCGTGGTATAACGGCGACGCGCCGCTTGCGGAGACCGACGTCATGCCCGCAGGCCGCCTTACGCTCACCGCCAAATACTATGCGAAGTACACCGTCGAAGTGTACCGTCAGGGTGCGGACGGGCAGTACGCGCCCGATACCTCCGCAGAGGTTTCGGGCTCCGCCTTCTTCGGCGAACCCTTCTCCTGCGAAATTGCCGTCACCGTGCCCGAGCACTACACCTTGCAGGCCGCGCCCGACGGCAAGTTCTCCACCGATTCCCTCGGCGTCGACGAGACGTTCAAGGCCTACCTCTCCCTCGAGAGCTACTATGTGCTCTTCAGCCCCAACACGCCGCAGGGCGCCACCGTCTCGGGCACGACGCCCATGCAGACGGTCGTCTACGGCTCGCA
The DNA here is from genome assembly GCA_947629845.1 of uncultured Clostridia bacterium. Taxonomy (GTDB): domain Bacteria; phylum Bacillota; class Clostridia; order Christensenellales; family Borkfalkiaceae; genus Gallimonas. Next base: position 9,758 of record CANRFD010000008.1, on the reverse strand, counting down.
GGCCGTGCTCCCCGCGTGCGGTTACACGCTGGGCGGCCGCAGCCGCTACCGCTTTGCGGGCTGGGCGACGGGCGCAGACGGCGCAACCGTCTACGAGGCGGGCGCAACGGTGGATATCACCGCAAGCGCCACGTTCTACGCCGTCTGGGAGAAGGGCTATACCGACGTGTTCGGCGGGCAGGACGTGCTCTATCCCGACCACGCGCAGGCGGAAGTCATCCGCCTCGTCCGCGAGGGCGTGGAGGAGAAGATCGGCACCTACGCTAAGGCGACGGGGCTCTTCTCCTTCAAGGAGGGGGAAACTACGGTGCTCGAGGGCAGGCTGCTCGCCTCCGCCGACGAATTTTTCTACTTCCGCGACACCGTCGAAGGCACGTATAAAGACATGGACGGCACAACCGCCACGCTCGCGATGAATGACGGCGCCGTTATCTACACCGACGCGGAGAACACCCCCCATGCGGGCAAATATTCCATCGATCCCGACACGGGCTACTTCCTCTTCGAGAGCGACGATGCGGACTACGACGGCTTCCTCTATAACCTCTTCGAGTCCACGGGCAGCCGCGAGGTGGTATTCCGCCGCCAGAATACGGACGAGCTGGGCTACTACTACGATGCCGAAGCGGGCGCCGTGCTCTCCCTCGACGGCCTCGGCGGCCTGCAATACTACTACAGCACGGAAAATTGCGAGTATCAGGACTTCTTCGGCGAACCCATCTACGTCGCCTACGGCTACTACGAATGGCGCCCCGCCGATGAACTCTTCCTGGCGTACACGCGGGATATCTCCGTCACGCTCAAGCAGTTCACCTTCAAGACGGAGACGAAGTCGGGCGTGACCTACACGGAGGAATTTCCCGACCTCTCCCCGTCCGTCACCATCAAGGGCGCGGCCGACCTCGACGACGAGCTCCGCGGCAGCTACATCGCCAAGCGCGAGGACTCCGAAAACACGCTCACCCTCGACGGCTACGGCAACGCGCAGTTCGGGGAGACGGGCGGCACCTACCAAAAGTTCACCTGGCTCTACAGCTATGAAGAGGAGGACGGCGAGGTCATCGACGACTACTACCTCGTGCGCTTCACGCCCGCAGAAGGCGGCGACATCATTTACTTCCGTCTCGATACCGACTACGGCGACTACGAGTTCGACCGCACCATCTCCGCCGAGGACATCGCCCAGCACAGCGGCTACGACTTCGGCAGGTACGACTTCAAGGAGCTGTTCGTGCTCAACATCACCTTCGACGGCTTCATCATGATCTTCGAGAACGGCGGCGCCGAGGTCTGGACGCAGTACGGCGTCACCACGCAGGGCAACATCGTGTATGTGCTCTACATCGAACTCATCAGCACCGTCACAAAATCGGGCAACGTGTACACCTTCGAGGAGACCAGAACGTCCACGGGGCAGTCCTACGAGAACTCCTTCAAGTTCTCCGTCGATGCCAAGGCGGGCACGGCGACCATCATCCTTCCCGAACAGCACGAAGTCGTCACCGTCGCTTCGGGGCTCACCCTCGACTACACCGAGCGCAAGGCGACGTACAACGGGCAGGTCGTGGACTATTGGTACACCATCGGCTACGTCGACTTCTACACCTTCGAGATCGGCCCCGGCCGCGAGCTCAACTATTGGGTGACGAGCGGTCAGCACAGCGGTTTCCACCCCGTCTCCGACGACGACATCTATGACGTATTCACCATCGCCGGCGTGGACGAGGGCGACTATATCCCGCGCCTGATCTTCTTGGACGACGAGGCGGAGGGGGGCAAAAAGGTCTACCTCGCCTTCATGCTCGAAAGCGGCATGTTCCGCGTCATCGGGGAGGGGAGCATGGCGGACTTGGGCGAAGAGTACCGCTTCACCCTCGGCAGCCACCTCTCCGACCTCGGGCAGTCGGAGCTCAACGGCTTCACGCAGTTCGATTTCAAACTCTACGAGGACGGCTCCTTCAGGATCAAGAGCGACTCGCTCGAATTTTCCAACCTCCGCTCGGACGGCTACGGCTCCTACACCTTTACCGACGCCGCGGGCGCGTCCCACACGGGCATGATCGCCGAGGTGTTCGGCGAGGGCGAAAGCCGTCTCATCTACTTTGCCGAAAGCGGCGCAATGGAGGCGACAATTCTCACCGTCGACTCGGCCAACAACCGCGTCGTCGAGGCGACGGAGGACGTCGGCTATTGGTACGAGATGAACGACAACCAGCTCATCTCCCTGTACCGCTACTTCATCTTGAACGGCCGCGGTGACGTCTATAAGTACGAGATCAACGACCTTACGGGCGAGCTCACGATCACCAAGGGCACCTATGCCCGCACCGCCCGCTATGCGGGTGCGGACGCCTCCGAGCCCTTCCCCGAGTACACCATCACTTTGAACGGCGAAACGGCCAACTACCTCCTCGCCTACTACTATGTGTCGGATACGACCACAGGCCTTCCCATCCGTCTGCCGCTCTATCAGGCGCAGATCGCGCACCGCGTGGGCAACTTCAACGTGCGGGGCGGCGGCCGCATCGAGAGCATCGGCTATCCCGGCGAGCTCGCCACCTACACCGATGCCCGCGGCACCGTGTACGAGGGCAACATGTACATCGGCACCGTCGGCGAGGGCATCCGCGACCACAGCTTCGAAAACGGCGCGTCGGGGCAGCAGGTCTGCTTCCGCGTGTACGTCTCGGGGCTCGCCACCTCCACGGAGTTCTTCTTCGATATCGAAAACGGCGTGCTCGTTCCCTACACACTGCCCTACGGCGCCTACGCCTTCTCCTCGCGGGACGGCGTGGTGGAAAACCGCGTCCTGACCCTCGACGGCCGCGGCAACGCAACGTACAGGTTCGGGAGCACCAACCCGACCGCGGGCACCTACGCCGCCGTTCCCGGGGAAGACGGGCAGTACCGCTTCACCGCGGCAAACCGCAACTTCACCTTCCGTCTCAACTCCGTCTATGCGGACGACGAGACGATCTACGTCTACGAGCAGCTCGCGGAGGAGGGGGCGTTCGACCTCTTCTACGCCGACGAGTGGTCGGTGCTCTCGCTCAACGGCTACGGCGAGGCCGTCTGCATCAACCGCTACGGCGACCGCATCCTCGGCTCCTATGTGCTGTTTGGCACGGGGCTCGGCGCCTTCGAGTCGGAGAACTTCAACGCCATCTTCAGCTATGCGGCGGGCGAGTTCTCCTTCATCGACCACAGCAGCTACGTCGCCTCCTACTATGCGGAAGATTTCTCCGCCGTTATTCTCACGGAGACCCGCATGATCTTCGGCGACAAGGAGTACTTCTACAACGTAACGGAAAAGACCGTCAACCTCTATGCGGTGGAGGGCGCCCATGCCCAAAGCACGGCGCCGCTTCCCGAGGGCGACACCTACAACTACAACGAGACGGCGTACTACCGCTACACAGGCGGCGAGCTCGTCTTTACGGATAGCGAGTACAATGCGGAAGAGCCCATCGAGCTCCGCTTCACACCCAGCGGCGCGTCGTTCACCGCTACGGCCACCTTCGGCGGGGAAAGCGGCTACACCGTCGTCGTCTCCTATCAGGGCGGCAAGGTCAACACGTCGCTCACCTATCACCGCGGTGCGGATACTCTGAGCGAACAGTACCCGCTCGCGCTTCGGTTCGGCGCGGGCGAAAAGACCTTCACCGTCACCCCTACGGGCGGCACCGTCACCTACTCGCAGGACATCGCTCCCGCCACCCAAAACACCCTTACGCTGGATACGCGTCGGGTGGGCGCCTACTCCGTCGCCTTGCACGACGCCGACGCGGGCGACACCCTCGTCGTCAACTTTGCCGACGTTCAGGATAGCGCAGGCAACGCGCTCGCCTATTCGGGCAGCATCGCCGAGATGACCACCGAAACGGACGCCAGCTTCAGTTACGACTATCTGCGCCTCGTCAAGGCGACGGCTAAGGACGGCATCGTGTACTCCATCCGCTTCTTCATCAACGAGGCGGAGCAAAAGTTTCTTCTCCACTCCATCCTGATCGAAAAGACGCTCGGGATCGAGGAGGTAGGGGAGGTGACCTTCGCGCAGTTCTGGGCGGCGGGCACCGGGTACTCGGGCTATAAGCAGAAGGAGCTCGTGTCCGTCTCCATGCACGAAACGGGCGTCGAGACCAACATCTATTCGGGCGTGCTCGCGGAAAACAGGGCCGCGCTCGTCCGCCAGAGTCTCAACACAACGGCGGGCAGCTACGACTTCGAGGCATACGTGTTCGATGTCACCTATGGCGAAAACGGGCTCGTCACCTCGGCCGTGGAGGAGAAGGGCTACAGCTACGGCGAAGCCGAACAGGGCATCGCGTACAAAGTGCGCTTCCTGTTCAAGAGCGACGGCACGTCCTTCGAGGTCGCGTACATTCTCACCCTTTCGGAAAACGACCGCTATGTAAACGTCACCGAAGTTACGCCCAACGACGACGGTTCGTTTACGGCCACCGCCGCAGGCGCGACCTATCGCATCACCGTCACCCGCAGCGGCGCCGGCTTCGCTCTCACCGTCACCAAGCAACAAACCCCTTGACCCCTTGCTTCCCCCTTTTGGGGCGCCGCAGGCGTGCCTTGTGCTGAAGTACCCGCGCAGCGGGGGATAGGGGTTCTCGCCCTGCTTACCCGTTCTTACCGCCCCCTCCTCGGAGGCGAACGGCTCCTGCTTGCCCCCTCCTTGGGAGGGGGTGTCCCGTAGGGACGGGGGTGGGGCTCTGCCTATATCCCCCGTCCACACCAAAAGGCTTCCCCTTTTGCAAAGGGCGCCGCAGGCGTGCCTTGTGCTGAAGCTCCGCCGTAGGCGGTGATGGGGATTGAGCCATATATTTGTCATGTCGAGCGTAGTCGAGACATCTCCACCTTATTTTAAGATTTCTCCACGCGCCGCTTACGCGGCTTGGTCGAAATGACACCCCCCACCCCGCCATATAATCACGTCATGTTGAGCCGCCCGCCGCTGTCCTTGCGGCGGGCGTGTCGAAACATATCTTTATTATAATGCGGACATCCCTCGACTACGCTACTTTGTTGCTACGCTCCTCGTGCCGCTCTTCGACGACATAATACGTGCGAGCGGGGCAGGGTGACGTATTTATACTGCGCCTGTTCCGCCCCCGTCCCGTCTTGGCTCCCCCTCGAGGGGGAGCTGTCGAGGCCTTAGCCGAGACTGAAGGGGTGTCACGCAGATCCCCCCACAGTGTCCTCATCTCGACGTTCCGCAGGAACGGAGGAGATCTTCCCCGATCCATTCTCCCCACCCAAACCCAAAAAAAGTGGCAGGTATCACCTGCCGCTTTTCTCTTCATTTTTCCACCCCATTCCTTCAAAACAGGGAAAAAACATCCTCCGCCGCCTTGCGTTTTTTCTCGCGCACGGGGTAGCCGTCTGCGGGGTATCCAAGCGCGACGATCTCGGGAATGAGCGTCTTTTTCCCCAGCCCGAGCGCCTCCCGCAGCTTCTCCTCGTTGCGCCAGCCGATGATGCAACTGCCCACGCCCGCCGCCTGCGCCGCAAGCACGAGGTGCGCCGTCAGAATGCCGAGGTCGTTGCGCAAAAATTCGTTCTCCTTAAAGGCCGCGCCCACCTTCATGGGACCGCTGTTCTTGCCCTCGGCAACGACGATCAACGCCTGCGCCCCCGAGAGAAATTTATTCATGCCGAGGCGCTGCAGCAGGGGCAAAATTTCCTTGCGCCGTTCGCCCGTCACGGCGATGAGCCGCCACGGCTGCGCATTCATGGCAGACGGCGCGAGCAGGGCAACGCGGCAGATCTCCTTAACAAGCTCGCCGTCCAGCGGCCTGTCGGAAAATTCCCGGCAGCTCTGCCTGTTCAAGTACAAAGTTTCAAGTTCCTTCAAGTCCATTTTTTCCGCCCCCATTACGCGAGTTTTATGGAGATCACCAAAAATCTGTTCTTTTTTTGCTCCTCTTCGGGATAGATGGAATTTACAAGATCCCGCAGCGTTTGTGCGTTTTTGCACCCCGCAAAGCCCGCCCGCCGTACAAGCGACTTCCTGTGCGCATAGGCACGGTCGTTCTCGTAGTCGTATTGCGTTTCGCGGAAAAACTTCTCTGCGCTGTCAAACACTTCCGCTTTTGTCACGCGTACGCGGCACCTCCGCTCCCCGCAGAGAAATTCGATGAAGTCCCCGCGGCACACAGGGCTTCGCTTTTCGTCGTAAAGCCGCAGCTCCGCCGTTTTTTTTCCCGCGGCAACGGCGTCGAACGCGGCGGGGCACAGGTGCATTTCAAAGGTCTCCGCAAGCTCTTCCCGCTTTTTTATGCGCTTCTCGTCCACGCCGAAGGGGGGCAAAATAATTTTCCGCCGCGGTTCGCCCATCATCGCCTCGAGGGTGTCCATGTACCAAACCATGTACGCCATGCCGTTTTTGTTGGGCAGATCGAGCGCCTTCGCCATCACGCCGCCCCAGCCCCGCCACGAGTAGCACATCTTGGTGCCGTCGTTGAGAACGGGCGTCCCCGTCGCCCCGTCCTGATGGGTGTTGCCCCCAAACTTATAGCCGCCCGCGCGGAGGGCCTCCACCACGGCACGCAAAACGGCGCCCCCGTCGCCCGTGTGGTCGGGGAACCGCCTGTCTGTATCGTATGTCCAACCGATGACTTCGAATTTCATAGTTCCATTATACGCCCGTTTCGCGGTTTTGTCAATGCGTGATCGTATCGAGAAAGGCGGAAAGCGCAGCCGCCTGCGAGGGAGAGAGTTTTTTTATTTTTGCGAGAAGAACGCGGTCGGCGGCAGTGATCTCCGAGCCGTCGGTGCGGCCGAACAGCTCATCGAGCCCGACGTGGAAGATCTCGCAGAGGCGCACAACGGTGTCGAGGTCGGGTTCGTTCACGCCGTTTTCCCAATTGCTCACGTTGCGCTGTGCGCTCGAAAGTCTCACCGCAAGCTCCTTTTGCGTCATCTGAAATTCTTCCCGCAGTTCGCGTATTTTCAGCTGCATGCGCCGCCTCCTCGCCCTGTTTACCAAAATATTTTCTACATTTTATCGAAATTTTTTCTGAAATACTTGACATTGTATTTTTATTACTATATTATAGTAGTATAATTACTGCTATAAGCAGAAGTATACCGTTGCGTGCGAAAAACATCGCCGCCGAAAAGGAGAGGGGAAATTTTATGTCCGACGAACGGCAACCGTATGAAAGGGGCGAGCAATCAAACACGTGGATCTTCGTTACTTTCATAATCATTCTTCTGATCATTGTGGTGGGGATATTGGCAGCCGTAACGGCAACCGCACCCGACGCCTCGAGGTTGGTCTATGCCGAAAAAGAGGACGGCACGTTGGAAGTGACGGAGATCAAAAATACCTATAAAGACGGTTGGTTTTGCAGAACATCGCTCACCGTTCCCGAAGAGGTGGACGGAAAGCGCGTCACGTCGGTCGCCCGCCTCGATTCGGCAAAACTGCAGACGATCATCCTTCCGGAGAGCGTAACGGAGATCAAGGCGAGGGCATTTTCAGATTGTACTTCGCTTTCTGAACTTGTATGGAGCGACGGGATCACCTCGATTGGAGACGGTGCATTGCAAAATTGTTCGTCGCTGAAAAGTATCCGCCTGCCCGCGGGCGTGACGGAGATCAAGGCGAAAACCTTTTCGGGCTGCTCTTCGCTTTCGGAAATCACATGGAGCGGCGCGATCGCCTCGATCGGTGCTTCCGCATTCCAAAATTGTCGCGGGCTGACGGTTGTCTCGATCCCCGAAGGCGTGACCTCGATCGCCGCTTCCGCATTTCAGGGGTGCGATAGGCTCACAAAGGTCGCGATTCCCGCCACCGTCGCCGAGATCGGCGCGCAGGCGTTTGCGGATTGCGCCCACCTTCTGGAGGCGGATTTCAAGCAAACGGACGGTTGGACGGCAGGCGGCGAAGAAGCGCTTGCGGGGCTTGAAAGCGCCCAAACGGCGGCAGAGTGGTTGACGCAAGAGTACAAGGATAAAACTTGGAAACGGTCGTAAGCGTAGTTTTTATGGCATAAAAAAGAGCCGTCCTGCGGGACGGCTCTTTCCGTATCATTCTTACTTCTTCAAGCTGATCTTCGCCTTTTCGACGATGTTCTCCACGGTGAACCCGAACTTTTTGAAGAGCAGGGGAGCGGGAGCGCTTGCGCCGAAGGTGGTCATGCCGATGATCTCGCCCTTGTCGCCGGCGTACTTATACCAGCTGTACGGGCTGCCCGCCTCCACGCACACGCGCGCCTTGACGGCGGAGGGAATGACGTTCTCCTTATAGCAATCGCACTGTTTTTCGAACTCCTCGATGCAGGGCATGGAGACGACGCGCGCCTTGATGCCCTCTTCGGCGAGCTTGGCCTTTGCGCCCACGCACTGCTCCACTTCGGAACCGGAGGCGATGAGAAGCACGTCGGGCGTGCCCTCGCAGTCCTCTAAAATATAGCCGCCCTTCAGCGCTTCCAGCCCGCTGTTTGCGTATTGCGGCAGATTTTGGCGGGTGAGAACGAGCGCGGTGGGGGCCGTCCCCGTCAGTGCGGAGATCCACGCCGCCGCCGTCTCTTTGCCGTCCGCGGGGCGGTACACCTTCATATTGGGAATGGAGCGGAGGGCGATGAGCTGTTCCACGGGCTCGTGCGTTGGCCCGTCCTCGCCGACGCCGATGCTGTCGTGCGTCAGGATGTAGATGACGGGGATATTCATGAGCGCGGAGAGGCGCATCGCGTGCTTGCAGTAGTCGGAGAAGATGAAGAAGGTGGAGCAGTACGCGCGGATGCCGCCGTGCAGTTGCATGCCGTTGGTGATGGCCGCCATCGCGTGTTCGCGGATGCCGAAGTGCATGTTCCTGCCCGCGTAGTTGCCGGGCTGGAAGTCGCCGTAGGTGATGGCGTCCGTGTTCTTCATATCCGAGAGATTGGAGGGGGCGAGGTCGGCCGAACCGCCCATCAGCGACGGCACGCGTGCGGCGATCTTCTGCAGCACCTGTGCGGAGGTCTGGCGGGTCGCCATCGGCTTCTCGAATCGGAACAGCTCGTCCACGCAGGTAAGGTCTGCGATCTCGCCCTTCATCGCCGCCCTGTATTCCGCGGCGAGTTCGGGGTACGCCTTTTCATATTCGGCGAACATCGCCTTCCACGCGCGCTCGCGCTTTGCGCCCCGCCTGCCCGCCGTCGCGGTGTGCTTCAGCACCTCTGCGGGAACTTCGAAGGGCGCCCACGTCCAGCCGAGCTTTTCCTTGGTCTTTTGCAGGTTCTCTGCGCCGAGGGGGGAACCGTGGCACTTGTGGCTGCCCTCGAGGGGGGTGCCGTAGCCGATCTTGGTCTTGCAGATGATGATGGAGGGCTTCTTGGTCTCCTTCTGCGCCTTCTTTATGGCGTTCGCGATCATCTGCACGTTGTCGGGATTGGCGACGAGGTCGACCTTGATGACCTGCCAGTTCTGCGCCTTAAAGCGTGCGGCAACGTCCTCTTTGAAGGTGATGTCGGTGTTGCCCTCGATGGTGATGTCGTTGTCGTCGTAAAATACGATGAGTTTGCCCAGCTCGTGCGTCCCCGCGAACGAGCACGCCTCGTAGGAGATGCCCTCTTCGAGGCACCCGTCGCCGACGAGCGCATAGGTGAAGTGGTCTACGATGGGGAAGCCCTCGCGGTTGTAGCGTGCGGCGAGGTGCGCTTCCGCCACGGCCATGCCCACGGCATTGGCGATGCCCTGCCCGAGGGGGCCCGTCGTCGTCTCGATGCCCACGGTGTGGCCGTATTCGGGGTGGCCGGGGG
>CANRFD010000007.1 GCA_947629845.1 uncultured Clostridia bacterium | reverse complement strand
GGATCGCGGCAAGCAGCACGGTCAAGAGATAAGTTTTCATAGCGTTTTCCTATTCCTCTTCGTATTTGTTGAAAATTGCCGACTTTTATTGTAATATTATATCACAGGCTGTGAAATCTGTCAATACGCTCGTCCAACATTCTTGCATGCAGCCGCAAAAAAAGCGGCCGAGAGGGCGTCGGCCGCAAAGTACAAAACGGTACAAATACAGACAGGGAGCCGAACGCCATTCGTTCGGCTCCCTCGTTTTACAGAGTCAGAATAACTTTGGGGACGACCGCGACCGAGGTATTGTCCACCGACATTGCGGAGATCTCTCCCTGCCGTTCGGGGAACACGACGGCCGCCTCCTCGTCCGAGGTATTCACGAAGTCGGCGAGCACCCAGTAGTTCTGCACGCCGTATTCGCGGCACATGCCGCCGATGCACCTGAAGTAGTCGCTGCCGAGCACGGGGCGTTCCTTCTTTCTGAAGAGCGAGGTGTCGATCTGCGTATCCACGAGGCACACCTTATCCTCCCCCTCCCCCATCATGAAGAGCGCGTCGCGCTGCTTTTCGTCGAACGCCGTATAGAAGAACTCGTTGTTCAGCCAAGTGCGGATGCTCGAAAATTCCCAGCCGTTGGCGAGCGCGGTGTCGTTGAAGGCGCGGCTGTCGAGCGCCTGATTGGCGCACAGCGTCGCCCTGCGGACGGACTGCTCGATGGAGTTCCAGATGATGGGCGCAAAGGCAAAGACGTACAGATTTTGCGTCATAAAGCCGTTCACCTTCTGCTCCTTTGCGGGGATGTCGGAGGGCTGGACGCAAAAGACATCGCGGAAGCGCGTAAAGTATATGGCGCGGTACTTGTGCCCTTGGAACTCCTCGTCGCGGAACCATGTGTACGGACGCCCCGTCTTTTTGCTGTAGAACATGATCTGCCAATCCTTGGAATCGAGGGGCGAGGGCTTCTCGTATGCGTCGAAGTGGGCAATCACCGCCTCGTCCTTCACAAGCTGCTGCGGGTAGTGCCCGAATTTGAACTGTCCGTTGGGCAGGGGCACGTAGATGCCGTTCCCCTCTCTCGGCTTCGCCGTCTCCGGCGGATTTTCCGACCCTCCATGCCCTTTTTTCCCTTTGCCCCCATCCGGATCATCCGGCCCGGGTTTGGGCGGCTTTGGCCCCGTAACGCCGTTGTTTTCCATTACGAAGTTGCTGTAGCCGCGGTTGCCGTCCTCGATGTCGAAGACGTTCTCCGCCGCCTGATTGTCCCGCAGGGCGATGGGGATCTTGTCGAGGTAGCGGATGAAGCCCAGCCTGCCGCCGTTGAAGTCGTGCCCGTAGAAGTAGCGCAGATAGATGCCCGTCAGGCGCATGTCGATGTCGTTATCGGCGATGACGAGCATGCAGTTGGAGTGCTCGATGGCGTAGAGAATGGCCGCCTCGTAGCGCAGTTTATCGTTGTCGTAATTTTCGATATCGGGGAGGAAGGGCGATTTGTCCTTGATCGCGGGAAGGTCGTTGTACACCCTCGTCGCGACCCTGTACCCTTGGTTGGCCGAGCCGTCGTCGGGTTCGTCCTCGTAGGCGATGAACACGCTGTAGTTCTCGTTCTTGCGGGTGTAAGCGATCTCCTGATAGTACTCGAAGATCTTATCGATCTCGTTCCCGTAGCCGCGGATGCGGTCGTTCTCCTCCCGAAGCGCGGCGGCGTCCCCCTCTCCGTTGCTCTCGATCGCCATCCTGTAGTAGTAGGACTCGGTGAACTGCTGTTCGAAGCCGCTGCCGCGGTAAAAGATGAACTGGGGCGGCTCGAGCTTGTTGGGGTCGGATTCGCTGAACACCGTGCGCACGCTGAAGTCGCAGAGGGCGCAGCCGAGATAGGCGTCGGGCGAAGGGGCGCGCTTTCTGCGCTTGGACTCGTCGATCGCGCTCAAAAACAGCGTCTTGGCCGAGCCGAACTCCCCGATGGAGAGGAAGTCGTACGCCTTTGCAATGCGCGATTGCTGCATCTCGCGGAATTGCGTCGTCGCCTTACAGTAGGGGCAGGTGATGATCGTCTCGTTCTTCGCCATCGCCTCGCGCAGCAGTTCGGCGCTGAACCATGCCCCGCAGCCTTCACATGTGTATATCATGTTCGCTTTCTCCTTGTTTAATCGGTATACTCGAAATAGGCGCCGTACGGCAGCTCAATATAGTTCGCGACCGAGCGGGGCGCTCTCACGACCGACAAATTATCGCATTCGTAGAACACTTCTTTCTTGACCGTCGTGATGCCCGCATTGAGCGTGACGTCGTTCAACACGACAAATCCCGTGAAGGCCCGCTCTTCGAGGATGGACGCGTTGGTCAGAACGACGACCCGGAGAGAGCGGTAGCTGTCGGTCACATAGTCGAGCTTGGCGGCGTTGGTTCTTGTCTCGCCGAGGAAGGGCAGCGTGAGCTCGCGAAGGGACCCGCACGACTTGAACACGTTGGAGCCCATCTTGGTCACGCTGTTCGGCACGACGACGGATGTGAGCGACGTGCACCCGCTGAAGGCGGAGCCGCCGATCTCGGTGAGCGTCGCGGGGAAGCCGATCTCCGAGAGATCCGAGCAGCCCCCGAAGGCGTCGTTCCCGATGCGGGAGAGCGCCGTGGGAAGCTCGATGGTCTCGAGCGCGGTGCAGCCCTGGAACACCGAATTGCCGATGAGCGTCATCGCGGGGTTGAGCATGACTTCCTCGAGCGCGACGAAGTTCTTGAACACGCCGTCCTCGAGCGTGACGGTTTCGGGAAGCGACACCGCGGAGAGAATGCGTTCTCCGCCGCCGAATACCGAACCCTTCACGTTCTGCATGCCTCTCAAAATGATGGTCGTGACGAGCCCGCCGTTGTCGCCGAAGAGGTGCGCGTACCCGTTGTTGGTATTCTCGCGCGAGTAGCCGAGGAAGTAGCCCTCGAAGTATGTAAGCGACTCGCACGCCGCGAAGGCGTCCTCCTCGATGGTCTCAACGGTCGAGGGAATGAGCAGCCTGCTGAAGCCGCACCCGTAGAACGCGCCGTTCTCGATCTTCGTCACGTTTGCGGGGAGGTTCAGGGTGGCAATATCCGTGCTGCGGAAGGCGTTCTTCCCTATCGTATGCACGGAGGCGGGCAAGTTGAACTGCCGCAGCGACCGGCACTCGTTGAACAGCCCCTCGGGCACCCGCTCCATCGTGGAGGGAAGCACGAACGAGGTCGCCTCGTAGCACTTCTGGAAGGCGTAGTTCCCGAACGCCGTCCCCGTGAATGCGGAGAGGTCGATCGTCTTAAAGCCCGTATTTTCAAACGCGTATTCGCCGATGGTCTTGGTCGCCGACGTGAACTGCACGTTGCGGAGCGCGTTGCAGCCGGAGAAGGCGTAGGGCTCGATGGTCACCGCGCCCGGAATGGCGTCCACGCCCTCGAGGGCGGTGCAGCCCTGGAAGGCGCTCCTGCCGATAAATTCCGCCGAGGTGGCGCCCGTCACGGTGCGCAGGGAGGTGGAATCTTTGAAGGTGTCGCCCTCGATGCGCGTGACGCCGGCGGGCAGCCGCACGCTCGTAAGCTGCGGGCACTCGCTGAAGGCGCCCTGCCCGATCGTCTGCACCGTGTCGGAAAGGACGACGGTGCGCAGCGTCGGCTGTTTGGCGAACGCCCACTTGCCGATCTTCGTCGCGTTGGTGACGGTGAGCGAGCGGATGGGCGTCTGATCGTCGAAGAGGTAGCCGTACCCGTTCTCCGCGTCCCGATTGTAGCCGATGAAGGGAACGGAGAGCGTTTCCAGCGAGGTGCAGCCCTTGAACACGTCGCCCTCGATCTGCTGGGCGGCGGGAAGGGAAAATTCTGTGAGCGAGGTGCAGTTTTCAAGCGCACCCTTGCCGATGAACTCCGCGTTCTCAAACAGGTTGGTGGTGCGGAGCATGGCGCATCTCTCAAAGGTATATGCCTCGATGCGCTTCAAGTTGGAGGTGTCGCCGCAGGTGACGGCGGTGAGCGCGGCGCAATTTTCAAAGGCGTTCTGGCCGAGGCTCGAGAGCGGCCCGTTGAAGGTGACGCGCGTGAGATTGTCGCACAGTTCGAAGGCGCGTTCGCCGACGGAAACGACGCTCGCGGGGCATTCGAGAATGTTCAGCCCGCTCTCCGCGAAGGCGCGTTTGCCGATCGCAGTGATGCCCGAGGGGATCTCGATGGCCTGCAGCGCTTCGCAGTTCTTGAACGTCTCCTCCTTGATCTCCGTGATCGCCGCGGGCAGCGTGATCGTGGAGAGCGACGTGCAATCGCGGAATGCGCCCGTCCCGATGGTCTCCACCGTCTCGGGCAGGTTGATGGTCGTGATCTCGGTGAGCCCGCTGAACGCGTTCGCGCCGATGAGCGTGGCATTCGTCAGGGTGAGACTGCGGATGGGCGTCTGATCGTCGAAGAGGTAATTCCAGCTCCCCTCCTTCTCGCGCGTTTCGCCGAGGAAGGGAATGGTGATCTTCTCGAGGGAGACGCAGCGGTTGAAGATGCCGCTCTCCAGCCGCGTGGCGACGGGAAGGACGAACTCTGTGAGCGTCCCGCAGCCGCGGAGCGCCTCCTTGCCCACCGTCTCCGCGTTCTCGAAGAGGTTGGTGGAGGAGAGCATGACGCACTCCGCAAAGGTGTAGGGGCGGACTTCCTTGAGATTGGAAAGGTCGTCGCAGGTGACGCTCCGAAGAAGGGAGCAGCCCTCGAATGCGCTGTCGCCGATGTAGGAGGGCGCGCCCTCGATAGTAACGGAGCCGAGCGCGGCGCACGACTTGAACACGCCGTTGCCGAGGTAGGTCACGCTCTCGGGAACGGTCATGGCGGTGAGCGCCGTGTTGGTGAAGGCGTAGTCCCCCACCTTGGTGATGACGCCGGAAATTTCGAACTTGGCGAGCGAGGCGCAATCCGCAAAGCCCGCGTAGGGAAGTTCGGTTACGGTGTCGGGAAGCTGCACGGAGACGAGCTGCTGGCACCACTGGAAGGCGGAGGAGCCGATCTCCGTCACCGTGTCGGGAATGACCGCCGAGACCGCCTTGGTGCCGTAGAAGGCGCCCGAGGAGATGGCAGTCACCGTTTTCCCGTCGATGGAGGTGGGGATCCGCAGATTTTCGGCGTCGCCGTCGAAGAGGTTGGCGATGGTGATCTTGTCGTCGCCGAGGTTGCGGTAGAAGTAGGTATCGTCGTAGCCGTCATACCGCTCGTAGAACACGGAGGCGGACGTGAGCGACATCAGCGACACCATCACAAATCCCGCGAACGCAAACCGCATGGGTTTGGAGAAATAGCGGTACGTTTTGCGCTTTTTGCGGCGTTTGCGGGCGCGGCATGCGCCGCCTATGATGAGACCGACGGTGACGGCCCACAGCGCGAGCATCGCGAAGATGGTAAGCGTCATCTCGTGGTTTTTGAGCAGCGTGTATTGGAAGATGAACCCGATGATCGACGTCACGAGCGAGGCGCAGACGCCGAGGAGGGTCGGCCAGAACTGATAGCGGAAGTCCTTCCTGCGCTCGTGGTCCTCCTTGAAGGCAGCGTTGATCTCCTCGGGGAGCTGCCCCATATCGTGATCGAGGAAGAGGTTTTTCAGGAAGTAGATATCCTTCTCGCGGATGTCGTTGAGCGTAGCGATGCCGTTGTCGTTGAGTTTTTTCACGTCGGCAGCGGAGAAGATCCCACCCGAGGCCTCGGAGAGCGAGACCTTGTGCGGATAGTGCTTGATCTTTTTCCAGCGGGCGGCGACCTGCCGCGATTCCTCGATGTCCGCTTCGGCGGCGGCGCGCATCACCTTGACGGCGCACTTCGCCTTGGGCAGGAAGAGCTCTACAAAGTCGAGCTCGCGGATCATCCACACGTCCTGCAACAGCACGGGGCCGTTGCGGATCGACTTCATGTTGTGCTTGATGACGTACCCCGCGAGCGCGGAATAGACGACGCTCCACTCCTTATCGGTGATGCCGTACGTCTTTAAGGGGCTCCCGCCCGAACGGTCGTAGGCGAGCTTCCATATCTTTTTCATGGGAAGGCGCGCCAAAACGCCGAGCTCCTTCCCGGCGGTCGTAAAGATCTTTTTGCAATTTTGGGGAGCGCCCCCCATGGGAACGAGCTGCAGCCGTTCCAGCACGATCTCGCTGTTTTTGATGGGCACCACGTCCCGCAGGCCGAAATATTCCTCCGTCCGCGTGCGGTCGACGACCTTGGGAACGGGCGCCGCGGCTACGACCGGTTTTTGTTCGGGCTCGGGCGCGGGCGCGGCTTCCGCGACCTTCTTTTTTCTCTTCTTTGCCATATTCTAACTCCGGATCAAACTCTTGTCACGTTATAGTCGCCGAGGCGTTCGGAATACTTTACCTGATAGACGCGGCGGGAAAGCGACACCCCGTCCTGATAGTTAAATTCCTCGGTGAGATAATGGTCGATGCAGTCGTCGCCCTCGCGAAAGACGGGGCGAAGATACAAAATGTCCTCTTCCACATACCTGGAAGTCACGCTGCGCGCCTCTATTTTTACGCGCCGTTTGTCCCGCGTCTCCAAGTACAGTTCGTCGCGGCAGAACACCTTGCCCAGCCTGCACGCGTTGTAGGCGTTGGCGACGGCATAGCCGTAGCTATCGCGGGCGGAGTCGTCGCGCCGCACCGCAACGGGGATGTTCATCCTCTCGCGGAGCTTCCACACGACGCCGTTCAGATCGGCGCAGAAGCGCACCCTGCCCGCCGTCACCTCCGCGAAGCCGCCGACGAAGCAATTCTTCTCCTCGTCGCGTTCGGCGACGTCGAAGGTCTTGCCCTCGGCGGGGCGGCAGAAGTAGATATCGAGCGGGCGGCTCTCGTCGTCGAGATACTGCGCGCCGTTCACGCCCTCCGCCTCCGCGATCTCTTCGATGATCTCTTCGGGGCGGAGATACTTCCCCTTTGCGGGCAGGGGCAGGGCGAGAAAGCGCACCTCGCTGCCCGCCGTCTGCGTCGCATAGGCGACGACGACGCAGGGAACCTTTTTCTTTTCTTCGGGGAGAGCGACGCACGCGCCGATGCTCTTGATGATGAGCGCGCTCGCGGCGCCCTTCCCCTGCGATTTACCGAATGCCATTGCCTGCTCCTTAAATTTGTGCGCGCTTGGAGTCGGGCTCCGTGCTGTACGCGACCTCTTCGGGCACGGCCGCCGCTTTTTCCGTGATCTTCATCTGCACCGTCTTGGTACGCGTGCCGTCCTCGAACACGAAGTTCTGCGAGGTGAGCGTAAGGGTGAAGGTATACGTCTTTGCCGCGGTCTCATGGGTGCCGTTGAATTCGTAGCTGCCCGTAACGTCCGCCTTGGTATTGACGGAGAGCTTGGGCGTGATGTAGTGTTCTTCGCCGTCCTCTTCGAACTCCGTCGTGCCCCACGTGACGGTCACGGTGGCGGGTTTGATGGTCATCGTGGCCTCCTTGGAGCCGGCCGACTCGAGCACGTAGTTCTCCGTGTTCAGGGTGAACGTGAATTTGTAGCTGCCCGCGTTGGTCTGCGAAAGTCCGCCTGCGGTGACGCCGACGACGCTGTAGTCCCTCGTGTTCAACGTGCCGCCGTTGGTCTTATCGGTGACGGTGTAGGTGATGGCGTGGCTTTCGCCGTCATAGGTGAACTCCGTCGCGCCCCATGCGATGCTTGCGGTGGCGGCCGTAATGGTGAGCGTGCGGGTGGTATCCGCCGTTGCGAGCTCGTAATTCGAGGAATAGGAGCTGCCCAACGAGAGGGTGAAAGTTGCGCTTCCGACATTGGTGATCGCGCTGCCGCCGACCGTGGCGGTCAATGTTTCGCTGTCATCCGCGCCCGTCACGACTGCGGTGGGCTTGTGCGAACTGCCGTCGTAGACGCGCGTGAAGCCGCCTGCCACAGAATTGAGAGCGTCGCCGTCCGCAGCCTTCCACACGATATTCGTCTTTTGCTTGTTGATCTGAACGGAGAAGGAATTGTTGTCTGCGCCAGTTACGGTGTAGTTGCCGTTCGTGTTCGAGGAAAGAGACGATACATTGAAGTTATACGTCCCTGCCGCGTTGACGGTGGTCGTTCTGTTATAGGACGGCGTGATGCCGCTCTCATACGTTCCGGAGAGCTGCGCCGTTACCGTGTGCGATGTTCCGCTATAATAGGTGAACGTTGCAGAGTTCCCCTGCGCGGGTTTGCCGTCGATCGTCCAGCTGATGGTCACGACCTTCGCGTTAATGGAGAGCGTACGGGTGGTATCCACCGCACCATCGAGCGTGTAGTTGTTTGCGTCGGCAGACGAGATCGCCGCGGTAAAGGTGTAGTTGCCGACATTCTTCGGAGTTCCGCTGCTGATGCGGACTTCGGACGGAACGGTGTACGACCTCCCCTCCTTGGTGCCGCTCAACGTAACGGTGAACTCGGAGCTGTGCGCTGCGCCGTCGTATGTAATGGACTTGTTCGCCCCGCTCCAGCGTACGGAGACGACCTGCTTCTTCACTTCCACCTTGACGGACGTATTCGACCCAAGCTGGTAGTTTTCGCCCGAGATCGAGGAAATGGAAGCGGTGTGGCTGCCTGCGTCGGTGAACGTTACGGGGTTCGATGAACTGTACGAGAACTGCACGCTGTCGCCCTCGCAGAGGTTGGTCGCCTTTGCGGCGAGGGTAAACACGTTCCCCGTGTACACGAAGTTGTACGACGACGCCGCGGAACCGCTTGCGTTCTCGACCCACTCGATCTCAAGCGTCTTTTTGGTGATCGTGTAGGTATGGCTGGCGTTGGTGCAGTCGTCGAGGGTGAAGTTGTCGTTGTTGAGCGTCTTTGCCGTGATGGTATAGTTGCTGCTGCTCGCCTTCTTTGCGCCGCCCTCGGGCTTGTCGTAATCGATCACTTTGATCGTGGCGCCGGAGTACTCGAAGGTCGCCTCGGGATATTGCTCCTGCCCGTTGTATACGGTGGTACTGTACGACCAATTGAGCCTCGTTATGCGGTACGCCGTGATCGTCCACACCTGCGATGCCAAAGCGTCCTGCGGGCTGAACGTGTAGTTGCTGTTCCCGATGCCCGTGACCTTTGCGGTATACTTCCCCACCGTGGTGGCTCTCGCGCCCGCGTCATAGGTCAGGGTGAGCGTATCGCCCGTATAGACCTTGCCGTCGTCATCGGTAGAAGCGCCGCGGTCATACCCCGTCGTCACGCTCAATTCGCTGCCCGTATAGGTCTGCGACGTGTTCGTCCATGCCGTAAACTTCACCTCTTTCTGCGCGATCTTCCAGGACATGCGCATCGCCGAGGAGGGCGAGGAGGGAAGTTTGTAGTTGTTGGCATACTGCCCGCTGAGCCCCGTGACGGCCGCCGTGTAACCCGACGCGCTGTAATCGGTGCCCGTGTTCCCCGAATACTCGATGGTCACTTCGTCCGCCGCCCTACCTTCGAGGCGCGTAACGAGCACGCCTGCGGAAAACGCCGTCGTGAGCGTGTACTGCGACCTGTTGTAGGTGATCGTCGTGTTGGAGAGATACTCCCCGCTGCCGGCAGTGTTGTTGGAATACTGCCATTTCCCGGTAAACGTAACTTCCTTCTGCGCGATGGAGAAGCTCGCGAGCGCGCCGCTCGAAGCGATGGAGTAGTTGTTGCTGGCGATCCCGCTCAGGCGGATGGCGCTGATGCGGACGGAATAGTCGCCCGCGTCCACCGCAAAGCCGTGGCTATCGGTGAAGGAATAGGCGCTTCCCGTATGGTCAAAGTCGATATCCTTGTTGATCGACTCCTGCCCCACGCGCGGCGTGCCCGAGACGCTTGCGCGGATGGAGATGTTCTCGAAATCGGGTTCCATGAGCCCCGTCAGGGTGAACGACGGCCCCTGGTACTGCCCGTTGTAGGTGTAGCTGTTGTCCTTTGAGAACTCCACGGTGACGGTCGCCGGCGTGATCTCCCACGTATACGTCGCATTTTGCCCGATCGTGTAGTTGGAGTTCCCCGTCGTGGAGACCTGCTTGGTGTAACTCCCCACGTTCTTTGCCGTCTTTACAAAGCCGCCGTCGGGAGTGTAGTCGATGGTGATCTCGTCCGTGCCGAGCTTTTCATACGTCGCCGTGGGGGTGTAGTCGTTGCCGCTGTACTCATAGGAAGCGTTGAGCGCGAGATCGGAGCCGTTCATCTTCCAGGTGAAGTTGAGTGCGTACGGCGCGATCGTCCAGCCGATCTCCGTGGTGCCCGTGAGCGTATAGTTGGTGTACGTCTCGGGAAGGGTCGCGCTCGTCGTGTAGCCCTTGGCGTCCTTGCCGTTCGCACTTGTAAGCTGCAGCTTCACCTCTTCGCTTGCGGCAACGCCCGTAAGCTCCACGCTCACGGTGTAGCCGTAGAAGTTATAGACGAAACTTGCGCCCGCCTTCAGCTCCTGCGCCGTGCCCTCCTTCGAGTCGTCCTTGATGTTCCATTTGCTGATGGAGACGGGACGCTTGGCGATGTTGATCTCGCCGTTGAACTCTTCGAGCCTGTAATTTTCGTTGCTGAAGCTCTGCACCTGCACAGCGCAATTGCCCGCATCCTTCTGCTGATAGACGAGGCAATAGACGCCGCTTACCTGCTGCCCGCCCGTGGCGGTCGTGCCGAACTGCGAGAGCTGAACGCCCGCAAGATCGCTTGCGGCGATGCCCTCCACGGCGAGGTACAGGTTCTGCGTCGTGCCGTCGTAGGTGTAGGTGCGGAAGGCCGTGTTAAACGTGAGCTGTTTCTGTGCGATGGTGAACGATTTTTCCATCGTCGAGCCGCTCGTCTGAAGCTCGTAGTTGGCGAGAACTTCGTCGGAGACCTCGCTGTTGAGCCCGGTGAAGGTCACAGTGTAGGTGTCGGCGTTGGTCGCCGTAAATCTGATGATGTAGTTCCCGCCCGAGTTGCTCGGCGTGTCGGTCAAATTTTCGGCGGTGTACTTGAAGAAGTTCTTCTCGAAGTGCGATTCGTCGCCGCCGACAAAGCCCGTCACGGTCGCCGTGACGCCCTGCGCCTGCCCGTTATAGGTGAGCGACTCGTTTTCGCCGAAGGACAGGATGAGCTTCTTCTTGGTGATATTCCAATCGAAGGTCGCCTTGTCGCCCGTTTCGGGGTCGAACGTGTAGTTCGTGTTGTTTACGCCCGCGATCTTGGAGCGGTAGCTGCCCGCCTTCGTCGCAGAGACGACCTCGGTGCCGCCCGTCACATAGTTGAAGTTCACGGTGTCGCCCGGCTCGGCGCCCAGGAGCACCGCGGCTACGGTGATCGCCGAACCCGAATATTCCGTGCTGGCGGAAGGATTGTCGAGCCCGTTGATCTGCCACTGCTGCACGAAGACTTCCTTGGGATCGATGTGCCACTCGCAGGTAAGCCCGATCTCGTCGCCGATCTTGTAGTTGTCGTTATTCAGCCGGAACGCCTTTGCGGTGTAGTCGCCCGCGTCCGTGCCCTTGGTGGTGTAGGTGCCGCTCTCGTCGTACTCGAAGGCGACGCTGTCCTGCGGGAACACCTCGCCCGCGCCGATCTCAAGATAGATCTCATGCGGCAGCTTGTTGTACGTTATGTTGGTGCCACTCCAGCCGCTGCCCCTGCCCTTCCATGTGGCCTTGGTGATGGACTTTTGCGTGATGGTGAAGTCGGCCTCCATCGACTCCTCTTCGTAATTGGCTCTCGCGGCCTCGTTGTTCTTGCTGAACGTCGCCTTCACGTGATATTCGCCGACGTTCTTCACGCCGTTCGAGCCGAGCGAGGCGCCCGCGGAGGCGTTCTTGGCGGTGTACTCGTATTTCACGTCGATGGCGTTGTGGCTCAAATAATCTTCCGCGTCCTTGCAGACGAGGGTCTGCGTGCCGCCGCTGTATTCGCGGGTCTCCGTGCCGAAGATCACGCCGCTCTTGGCGACGTCGAGCGCCTTCCTCCCGATGGAGACGTTGACCTTCGTCTCCGAAGAGGCCGTCTCCTGTCCCTCGGTCGCCCTCGCGGTGACGCGGAGGATGTAGACGCCCGACTGGGCGACGTTCTCCAGCTCGAGGAGGGTATAGCCGAGGCTCTCGTTTTCGTTCCCCTGCTTGAACCACTCGTGGGAGAGGGTCACGCCGTTATCTTTGAGCGCGTGCGTCCCCTCCTGCGCTTCGAGGTGCACCATGCGCGCCTCGTCGTATGTAAAGCTGACGGTGTCCTTATCATCCGAGACGTACACGCCGTCCTCGTCCCCCATCTTGTTGGGGAGAATGTCGATGCCCGCGGGTTTATCGAGCAGCCATTCGGCGACGAGCGTCACGTTGTTGTGGAGCGTCGCCGTGTCGCTTACGGCGGTGCCGTAGAGGTTACCGACGTGCCAGCTTACGCCAGCGGAATAGCCAAGCCTGCCCTCGTAGCCGGGCAGCCGCTCCGCGCGCTCGTCCGTCCAGTGCTGAATTTTCTCCACGCCGACGACGTTATCTTTATAGTTGCCCCAGTCGAGCTCGGCGGTGTACTCGTGCACCCACTTGGCGTAGAGTTCCATGCTCTTGTTGAAGCGCATCTCTTCGCCCGTTGCGATCTTGTACTCGTTGCTGCACGCCGAATCGGTATACCAGCCGCGGAATGCGCTGTCTGCCTTGGCGCCTTCCGTGCCAAGCTCGTGGTCGTCTGCGTTGTACGCCGTGGTGTCCCTTACGAGGGTGGAGAGGTGGCTGAATTCCACCGTCGTCTCGCTGCTCGCGATGATACTGTCGATATAGACGTCGCAGTCGGTGTAGAAGTCCACGCAGAACTCGTTCTCCGCGATGAGCGGGCGGAAGTTGTGCGCATACGCGATGTTGTCCTCGCGGTAGGTGTTATAGATATCCTTGCTGACCTCGATGGTGGTGTGGCTGCTCAGCCCCTCCACGGAGGTGATGGCGCCCACCGACTCGCCCGACATCGTGATGGTGCGGAGGGCGTCGCAGGCGTAGTCGAAGAGTTCGAAATCGGCGCGCGCCTGATAGACGATGGTCTTGAGCGAGGAGCTCGAGATGGCGGGCTCCGTTTCGCCCGCGCGGGTGACGGCGCTCATGTTCACCGCGCCCACATCCTGCGTGACGGAATAGCCGCCGATGCGCGTAAGCGAGGCGGGCAGGGTGATCGTCTCGATCTGGTTGTTGACGATGGCGCCGCTGTCGATAAATTCGAGATAGGAGACGACGGTCGTGGTGCCCGTCTCTTCGTCGGTCATGGGCGTACCGAAGGTGATGTTGTACACCTTCTCGTTCTCGGCGACGTTCTCCTCCGCCAGCGCGCCGTCCTTGATGCCGAGCACGGGCAGATTGTTGTAGGTCGCGGGCACGTTCACGAGGGAGGAAGTACCGGAGTAGACCTCGCTCACGACGTAGCCCCTGCCGTTGTCGTAGAGCTCGTAGCCGAGCGCACGGGAGCCGTCGAACAGGTCGTACACCTTGGGCGGGATCTGATAGAGGAAGAGCGCGCCCACCTGCGCAACGAGCACAGCCGCCGCAAGGAGAATGTACACGCCGACGTAGTGGTTGGCCTTCTTCACGCGCTTATCGTCGTCGTCGCGCACGCTCGAGCGCATCAAAGCGTCAAGCGCACGGCGGTTGAGTACCGCCCACAGGAGGTAGGCGACGAGCGCCGTGACGATCTGCACTGCCACGATGACGATCAGGTCGATACGCACGATGCCCATGGCGAGCGTGGAAAGCAGCATCTCCGCCGCAAGCAGCAGCAGCCATACGCCGCCGACCGCATAGGTGATGGGGACGAGCACTTTCACATACAGGCCGAAGAACTTCTGCGTGATATAGTCGGCAAGGCACAGCCCGAATTGCACGACGTTGATGGCGATGATGACGTCCGCAACGGCGATCACCCCGTTGGGCGTGCCCCTGACGGACAGGAAGTACTGTGTTACAACGCTCCCCGCAAGAATGACGAGGAAGTTGAACAGCGCGAGGAAATGCCGCGCGGCAATAATTCTGTTATGTTCGGTTAAAACGGTAGATGTTCTGCTCATAATAAGACCTCTCGCAAAAGGCTTACGCCTTGTTCTTGGCGGTATCCTCCTCTTTGATTTCCGTCTGCTCGATGTGAGACGACAACCGTTTGAGATTGCCGAGCTTGGTCACCGTGTACTTATCGATGATGTTCCCGCGCTTGGTGTGCCTGCGCATGAAGATGATGCCGTCGTTGCGCGTCACCATGTGGCGCTTTTCGGAGACCATCTCCTCGCAGACGTTGCAGCGATAGTTGTAATCGCCGCCCTCGGCGCCCCAGTAGTAGCGGCCGTTGCACACGATGCACCGCCTGCACTTATCGATCGACGTCACGAGGATATCCTTCACGTCCATATCGAACTTTTCGGCGAGCTTACGGCGGAACTTGGCGAACGCCTCCTTGGCGGCCTCGCTCTGCCCCTTGCCGTCGCCCTTCTCCACCTTGCGCAGGTCTCGCTTCAGTTCCGTCTTGTAGTCCTTATAGGAGGCGATCTGCTCGTTCGCGTAGTTGATGAAGGCGATCTTCTCGATGGGAATGATGTCGTGCTCGTTCTCCGTCCCCGTGTTCTCGTCGTACACCCAGTCGATGCACTCGCGGCAAGAGCAATAGTTGCCCGAGATGGACGTGAGCCGCTTGATGAAGGAGCGGCCGGGCGCCAGCGTCACGGTGTCGTAGATCTTGGAGCCGAGATATTTTTCGTAGTTGAAGTGCCAGCTGTGGCATTCGGGGCACTCCTCGAGGCAGCATTCGCACCCGAGCGCGTAATACTGCAGCGCATCGTCCTTCTCCCTGGGAAGCACGGCGTCGATATTGATGTGCAGGTGGTTGATCTTGCTCGGGTCGTTGACGTCGACGAGATCCTTGCGGCAGAGATTGCACGTGTGGATGTTGGCGTTGAGCGAGGCGAACTCGTTGTTGCGGCCGGCGAGGTACACCGTGTTGAACCGCCCGATGCGCCCGAACTGTTTATCCCGCACCTGCGGGTGGATCTTGGTCACGGGGATGCGGATCTCGAAGATGGACTTCACCGTGATGTTCTCGATGTCGGCGTCCTCGCTGGAATAGGTATCGAACACGGCCTTCTGGATGGACTCCCTGTTCTTTTCGAGCAGATCGCGATCCTTGAGCATGCTGACGTCGCCCGAGCGGCGCACCTGCCGCATGACGCTCGCGGGGATCTCCTTGATCTCACCCTTCTTCCACATGAACCCGAAGGTATCGGGCATGGCGGAAGTTCCCGAGTCGAGCACGAGGTGGAGCTGGAAGAGGTCGGCATATTCCCGCTCTTCCTCGGACTGGACGCCCTCGACGCGCACGTCGCTCTGATCGAGCTCGGCGCCGAACAGGGAATGCAGATTTTCGCGCATCTCGCGGGTGTCGGCATTGGACTCCGTGCTGCATATCCTCTGGATGTAGGTGACGCGCGAATACACCTCGTCGATGAGCGTAGAGGACGTCTTTGCGTCGATGATCGCATAGCGGTTGTTGATACTGTTGTAGAAGAGCGGACTGATATTGTCCGGCACGCCCTCGTACTCTTCCCGCTTGTAGACATCGTTGATGACGATATAGCTCATATCGCCGATACGGATGCTCTCCGCCTCGCGGATGTTGTTCTTTTCCTTGAACTTCCGCAGTTCGTCCTGCAATTCGGGCACGCTGTACCCTTCGAAGGTCTCTTTCAGCCGTCTTGCGATTTCAGTTAAAGTAGCTTCGGTTAAATTTGCCATATTCTCTCCTTCGTCACTTTGCTGCTGCGGCAGCTTTCAGCCCGCCGCACGCGGTGGCATATACCGTACGCATCAGCCCGCTGTTCTTTTCGAAGATCGCGAGCAGGCGTGTCGTGTACTTGTTCAGAATGCGCGCGGCGACGGCGTGCATGGGCGCAAGCGCCTTCTCTGCATCGCTGTACTCCACGCTTGCGAATCCGGGCCGCTTGGAAACGACCTTTCCGAGCGTCTCGAGCGCCTTCATCGCCCCTTCCTGTTGTTCGAGGATGAGCGCCTTCAGCTCGTTGGCCTCGCCCTGCCCTTCCTCGGAGTCGCCGGAAATGATGACGCCGCTGTTGGACTGCACCCTGCGCCATTCGATGTAGGCGAGCGCCGTTTGGAAGAACTCCTCCGTCTCCGCCCTGAACACGTTGAAATCGTTGATGTAGAGCGGGTTATATTGGGGGCAGCCGTTGCAGTCGCGCTCCTTCACGTCGCAGTGGCGGAACAGATAGCGGGCGCAGACGTTGAAGAACAGCCGCCGCGGAGCCTCCTCCGCCGCCGACTTCCCGCCGGAGTTGCCGCGCAGCTCCACCGCCACGCCCTCTCTGCCGAGGGTGATGGCGTTGGCGAACGCAGCCGCCATGTGCTTTGCGTCCTCCTCGAAGAAGTGCATATCCGTCTCGATCTCGGAGGCGGAAGTCGCCGTATTGTCGGCGAGCGCCGTGAGCAGGTTGCGGTAGCTCCTCGTAAACTCCCCGCCGCGCGGGGCGCCCTTATCCACGATCTCCCGCAGCGCGCCGTAGCACTGCGCGATCTCCTCTGCGATGTCGGTATAGGTGCGGAACAGCCCGGGCTTGGGCTCGATCTGCGGCTGTCCGAAGGGAATGCAGCCGAAGGGCTCGGCAAAGAGTTCCTTCCTCCACGTCCCGAAAAGGAACCCGCCGAGGTCGCTGTAATCGCACAGCACGGCCGTCTGCACGTTGCCGAGGCTCTTCACCTTGTTGCGCGTCCGCACGAACAAGAAGAGGTCGGGGATGACGTCATAGAAGATCGCCGAGGCGACGGACGGCTTTTTCGCCGTGCTGCGGAAGCGGGAATAGCCCGCAACGATGACCTTTGCGTCCCCTGCCGCGTCGAGAGAGCGCGTCTGCAGGCCGCGGTTTTCGAGCAGCCGCAAGACCGTCTCCTCCTTTTCGTCCTTCACGATGACGAGGGCGGGCGACGCAAGTTTGAGCGGCTCCTTTTCGGCCAGCAGGCGGAAGATGGCAAAGCATTTGAACTTATCCTGCCCGCCGTCGACGATGACGGCGTAATCGTTGTCCCCCTCGGCGCCCTTGGGAAGCTCCTCCCTGATGGCGTACTCGAACGCGGAATCGTCGCGGTAGATGCGCACGACCTCGTCCCCCGCGGCGGCGCCGTAGCCGTGGCAGACGCCGTAGCGGGCGAACACCGCGTACAGCGCGGAGACCTCCCCCGCCTCCATTCCGGAGAGGTAGGTGCTCTTCAGCGCGCTCTCGAGCTCCCCCTTCACGCGGTCGCGAAGGTACATGCCGAGGAAGCATTCCACCATCTCCATCATGTCCCGCTCCATGCTCTCGATGAGCTCTTCGAGCATGACGGTCTTTCCGCCGAAGCGCGCCTCGGAATAGGCGGCGACGGCCTGCAGGAAGATCTCCTCCTCGGAGGTGAATTTCAATTTCTTTTCGAGGTAGTCGCTCATCGACGAGATGTCGCGCGGCACCCTCTGCGCGCTGTTCTGGGCGCGCTGTACGCAGCTGCTCAGCACGTTGTCGTCGCCCTTGCAGTTGTTGATGTCGTTATAGACGAGCTCGCAGCTCGCGTCGTAGTCCTGCGTGAGTCCGCGGATGAGATCGCGCGCGCGGTTGAAGTTGAATTTGTCGTGCAGCATGTCGAGCACGGCATACAGCTCGACGGCGTCCCGCTCGAACACGGTGTCCGAGAGAATGACGCACTGTTTCGCCGCCCCGGCGATGTACTTCAGGCGGTGGAAGGAATGCGCGGTGTCCGTGTAGAAGTCCTTCCCCAAAAAGTCGACGTAGTCGTAGTCGAAGGGATCGACGGCCGAGCCCTTTCCTTCGCCGCCCTCGTCCGCGCCGCCCCGCTCGAAGAGCTGCTGCTGCGTGCGGAAGTCGAGGAGGGTAAACACGGCGTCGATGGCGACGAACTCATAGCGGCAGGCGGCGAGGAAGTCGGAAACGCAGTACTTGGCCTGCTTTCTGTCGTCGTCGCTGTAATACATGCCGCTCTTGGAGGGGTTGGAGCACAGCACGCCGTTGAGAAGGGGCGCGCCCGCCTCGTCCGTCGCCGAGATCACGAGCACGGGGTGCTCTCTGCGGAAGGCCGCCGCCCTCTCCGTATAGTAGCCGTAGTCGCCGCCGGAGACGCCGGCAAAGCCGTCGAACTGCGCGCTCCGCGTCACCGTCTCGCAGGCGAAGGAAGCGCCCTGCAATGCGGCTGCAAGATCGGCCGCCACCGTGGCGTTCTCCGCGATGAGAAGCAGCGACGCGGGCTTCTCCTCCCGCACGATGGCAAGGAGGGCCTCCGCAGCGTTGAATTTGGCGTCGTCGACGAGGAACAGCTTTCCGCCGTTCTTGCGGAAGCATTCCCGCGCGCGCCCGATGAAGTCTGTCTGCGTTTCTCCCGGCATCAGTTTTCGGCCTCCATGTTGTTCATGAACTCCGCAATGGAGAAGATCTTGATGAAGCGCTCAAACAGCTTCGCGCCCTGCAGCACGTTGTCGCACTGCTGGTGGAAGGAGTAGAGGATGAGATCGATGTACACCTTCACGACGTCGTCCCAATAGAGTTCCTTGATGGGCGAGAAGATCTCGAGGTACTTCGTGTAGGGAATGATGAAGGGCGAGTTGTTCTTGGCGGGAAGGAGCTTGAGAACCTGTTCCTTGACCTTGGCGAAGCGCTCTTTGCGCTCGCGGAGAAGGGTGAGCAGACCGTCGTCTTCCCTGCCGCCGCTGATGATCTGTTGGCTATCGGCGGTGCCCTCGGTAAACGACCTGCGGCTGTTTTCGTAGAAGGCCTCGCCGTCCTCGAAGAACTTCTTCACGGCCTCCGAGAACTTCGCATAGCTGTTGCGCTTTTTCGCGCCGCCGCTGCAGAGGTCGTAGTCGGGGCAAGCCTTACAGTCGGTCTGCGTGGGGCACGACTTGAATGTGTCGCGGCTGGTATTGAAGCGCATCACGACCTTGTCGCCGTCGGTCTTGAACCCGTCGAAACCGCCGTGGTGGGGCGAGACGGAATTGATGAAGATTTCGTTGAAACTTCCGCGCAGCGCACTGAGGAAGTCGAAGTCCACCTTCGTCTTTCTGTCGTTCATGCCGAAGCCGTCGATGAGCGTCTTGAGCTTTTTCGCCTCGGGCGTCTTGACCTTGTTCCCGAGCGAACGCGCGAGCTTGTTGATCATGGGCTCGAAGAACTTGCGGAACGCCGCCGCCATGTTGGCGCGCTCCGCGTCGCCGACCTGCGGATCGTGGCAGAGGCGGTAGATATCCTGATAGAAATGTTCGAGGGATTCGACCTTGCCGCCGAAGGAGACGTCGTTGCTCCTGCCGGTGTCCGCGTCGTCGAGGACGGAGACGATACCCGTCGTCTCGCCCATCCACTGGGTGAACATCTTCATCTCATTGGCGAAGAAGTTGATGACGAAGCCGCTCATGTCGTTGAAGGGCACGAAGGAGACGATGTTGATCTCGCGGCTCTGCCCGAGGGGACGGATACGGTCGATACGGCCGATACGCTGCTCCATCTTGAGCGGGTCGTAGTTGATATCGAAGTTGATGATCGTCTCCGCCTTCTGAAGGTCGACGCCCTTCTCATAGCGGCTCGGATCGATGACGACGAGCAGGTTGCCGACGACCTTTTCCATATCGTCGGTGCTGTCGGAAACGCTCCACTCATCGCCGACGGGCTGCACCTCGTAGCTCGCCCACTTTGCCTTGTATTCCTTGAGCTTTTCGGGATCGAGCTGCTCCCCTCTCTTGAGCAGGGGGCGGCAGTTCTGGTAGCGGAACCATTCGAGGATCTCGTTCCTCCCCTTCTCCGCGAAGAGGAGCACCTTCTTGTTGATGGAGCCGAGGTTGACGTCCTTGCCGAGCATCAGACGGTTGACGAGGGCGAGCTTGTAGTCCACCATCTTGGAGTCGTCGATCTCGACGGATTCGTAGCGGCTGCTCTGTGGCTCGTGGGTGTCGTCGGAACCGCCGCTCATCGAGTCGTCGATGTAGTCGAAGATGGCCTTCGCCTCCTCGAAGCGCTTCTGCTTTTCCTCGGGCGAACCCGTCATCTTTTCGTAGTTGGGAAGATCGGTGGCCTCGATCTCCTTGTCCTCGATCTTTTTCACCTCTCTGCGCACATCGAGGAAGCAATCGAAGAAGTCGTCGTCGCGGAACAGGAAGATGACCTTGCCGTTTCTGCGCGGCCACAGCGGAAGATTTTTATAGCGCTCGACCTTCTTGCTCGCACCGAGCTTGGAAAGGCTGCTGCAATCGGAGAGGTTGAAGGTCTGGTGGCGGGTATGGCGGATACCGTAGGTACGGTACGTCTTGTGCCAGCGGCGCGGGCCGTCCTTGAGTTCGAGCAGCTGCCTGATCTGTTTCAGCGGTTCCTCCCGCTCCACATGGTCGATCTGCTCCTTGAGTTCGGGCGTGAGCTCGGATTCGCTGAGCACCTTGTCCCCCACCCGGTACTTGACCTCGGTGAAGTCCTTTTCGAAGCGCAGCTTCACGGTATTGTTGAGCAGGGTGCGGAATACGACGCGCGTCTGCAGGAAGCTGTACTCCTCGCTCGTCAGCAGGTTCTCGATGTTCTTGAACAGCGTCGAGCCCGCCTCGCCCCTGAAGTTGGAGTCCTTGGTCTCGGTGGAATAGGAGAGGATGAGTTCAAGCACGATCTCCTCGACGGACATATAGTTGAGCTGGCTCAACAGATATTCCTTTACGAGCTCCTCGTTGTTCACGTTGGCGCGGAGGAAGGCGTTCTTGAAGTAAGGGTACTGGTAGCGGCGGTCGCGTTCGGGGATCTTGTTGTTGTTATCGGCCTCCGTCTCGAGCTTGAGATATTTATCGGGGCTGTTGCAGAAGTTGTGCGCCGCATACTCGGAAAGGCACCCCGTGTAGGTGCGGAAGAGGTGTTCGATGGCCTCCTCGCGTGCCGAAGCGCGGGGATAGAAGTTGTCGATATAGTCGCGGATCTTGGAATAGGCGTTGGCGTCCTTGTTGCTCGCGATGAGCGTGAGCAGGTAGAAGTCCACCATATCCGACTTGATGGGCGTAGCCGTAAGGAATATCTTACGGAGCGCCTTATCGGCGAGCGCCTTGAGCTTTTTATAGAGGCTCTTCTTCTTGATGAAGTAGTAGTCGTCGAAGAGCTCGTAGCGGTTGAAGTCGCACGAGGGATAATCGGTCTCGAACTGTTCGGGGTTCTTGTGGAAGGCCTCGCGGCTCACCTTGGCATAGACGTCGATATAGTCGTGCACCTCGTCGACGATGAGCGTCTGGTAGCCGACGTCGATGAGGAAGTCGACGATGCGGTAGTCCTCGAAGACGTCGGGGATCTCGCCGTCCTTGTTTCTCACGATATATTTATGTTTGTAGTTCCTGATCTGGGCGGAGAGCGTGCGGTTCAAAAATTCCTGCGTCATTACCTCGTCGCCGCTTCGCGTCGTGTATGTATTGGGAACGATCAGGATGGGATAGGTCTGCGTCATGCCCTGCGCGACGCTCGCGATCTCATCGGGCAGCGTGGTGAAGTACTCGCCGACGAGGGTGAACAGGCTGTCGAGCTCGTTGGCGATGATGGGATTGTAGCGGTTCCTCTGGAAGAACGCGTTGTTGATGACCGACTCGATGCGCTGTTTGGACTGCTCGGCGACGAACTTCGCAATGTCCCCCCGCGCGTCATAGACGTACGCCTGCTCGAAGGTCTTGCCCTGCAGGTTGGAGGCGGTGATGCGGAACTTCTTCCCGTCGAACACCACCTGCGGGTCGCCGTCCATTTCGCTGTTCAAAAAGCCCTCGTTGATCTTCTGTACGGCGAGCTTAATGTCGCCCATCACGAAGGACTGCATCAGCTCTCCCAGCCCCATGCCGGCGTTTTTGTCGGCGGAATAGGAGTGCTTGAATTCGTATTCGTCGATGGAACCGAACTTCTCCTTGGCGACGCAGTCAAAGACGCAGCGGCAGAAATTGCCGTAGCTCAACAGCACTTTGGCCTGCGGGAAGGTGTGGTTGTTGTACTTCCACGTCTTTACGCCGAACTTGTTGGCGAGCTCGTATTCCCACTTGGCGGCCATGATCTCGTTGGGCACGACGATGAGCAGCGAGTGCAGCTCGTTGCGGCTTGCAAGCTCGCTGATGATCATGCCCGCCTCGATGGTCTTGCCCATACCGACCTGGTCGGAGAGGATACCGCTCTTGTTCAGGTTGAAGATGAAGTCGTAAACGGCTTCCTCCTGGTAGGAAAAGTAGCTCTTCCCGTCGCGGCTCGTGTTGGTGATGCCGAACCAGTGGAACTTGTTGTAGTAGCTCTCGTCGAGGCGCAGTTCCTGCTTGTTGCTCACGTTTTCCACGAGCTCGAGCAGCTGTTCCACTTCGTCGTAGTGTTTCTGCTCCTGCTCTTTCGACCGTACCGCCGCGCCGCTGTCGTCGCGCTGTACCGGCATTTTTACGTCGTTCTTATCGATCATATCTCTCTCCTAACAGTCCCGTTATTTCAAACAGAGGGCTTCGTTTTTTTCATTTCTTCCTACATAGCGGGCGTCTTTTACGACGTCGCCGAAATAATAAAAGATGCTGTCCGCACTGCCGAGGTCGGCACGCGAGGTCTCCTTCACGCTGCGTCCGTCCCAGTGCGAGTCGATGGCAAAGGCCCGTCCCATCCGCCGCTCCAGCGAGAGGATGAAGATCTCCCCTTCGCTCTCCCCGAGGGCGATCTCGGCGTTTACGGGGACGTTCTCCACCGTAAATCCGCCCGACCGCGCCTCGCGGCAGACGAGGAGCGACCGCACCGTCCCGGTCTTTCCGGAGATGAACAGGCAATCGCTGCGGCAGTACAGTTTTTCCGCCTCGAACCCCGCGGGCAGCGCAATGTTGTACAGCTGCGCGGGCGAGCCGATGCGGAACCCCGTCACGCCGCCCGGAAAGCACCAGAACACGTCGCCGTCCGCGTCCGCGACGGGCGCGCGCGAAGCGCAGAGCGCCGCTGCGTCCTCCGGCCTGCCGAGGGGCACGCGCTCCAGCTTCCCCGTCTCGGGGGCGAGGTAGTAGCAGCGCAGCTTCTTATCGTGCACGAGGAACACATGCCTGCCCATGCAGACGATGTGCCCCGTCTCCTCCATGGTGGCCTCCAGCGGGAAGGCGTCGATGCACGTCAGCGACCCGTCCTTTGCGAGGGCGTATTCCGTCATCACGGGCGTCTTGCCCGATACGGGCTTGCCCACGACGAAGAGCTCCCTCCTCCCTTCGCGTTCGAAGAGGTCGAGGATCGCCCACGCCTCGAGGCCGATGCCGAGGTCAAATTCCGTCTTTCTGCCGTTTACGAGGAGGGCGCCCGTCTTTTCCGCCTCCAATATGAGATCTCCCGCCCACAGCGCGGGGAGCGCCGAGTTGGAAGGCCGCACCGCCGCGATCTTCTCGCGGATGATGCCGGAGGAGTATTCGGGCGCGCCTGCCGTGCGCACGGGCGCCCCGCCGATGTCCCCGGGGTAGGAGAGCAGCACGTTCTCCGCCCTCGAATCCCAGCGGCCGTAAAACTCCCGTCTCCACAGCAAAAAGTCGCGCAAGACTTCATCTCCGTACGCCGTGGAGTTGAATTCCTGTCCGGGGGCAAAGAACAGCTTGCGCGGGCGTTGCTTTTTATAAAAGGTTTTCGGCATAGTATCAGTTCAGGATGATCCTGAAATCCTTCCCCACGCGGTCGACGTTGCGGAGGTTCCTGTTGTTGAGCAGGATGGTATAGATCTCCGTCCTGTCCGCCGCGCCGTGTTCGGCGACGTAGTTCTCGAAGTCCTCCATGGTGAAGCACCCTTCGCCCGTCGCCTCTCCGTTTTTCTCGATGGTGTCGATGATGTATTGTTCGAGCTCCTTATTTACGGGCGCCGCCTTGAGCGCCTCCAGCGAGATATAGCTGTTGGTATCATATGCGCGCATGATCTCGGCATATCCGTACCCCTTGCTCTCGCAGTACCGTTTGAGCTCCTCGTATTTGTCGATGTTCAGGTGATAGGACGACATCTCGAAGTTCTTCATCTCGATGATGGCGATCCTCCCCTTGTAGTCCTTGATGGCGAAGTCGGGGAAATACCGCTTGTTCACGAGCTCCTGCGAGACGTAGGCAAGCTCGATGGTCTGCGCCTTGAAGTCCTGCACATAGCCGACGGAGGCGAGGCTGGTCGCAAAGCGGCTCTCGAGGAAGGAATCGCACACGATCTCGCGCTTGAAGTCCCCGAAGTCGATCTCGAGTTCGCACATGTGCTGCGGCTCGGCGTCGTATTCCTTCACGATGTCGGGGAAGAGCACGTCGAGCGGGGTGTCCACCGGCCCCGCATTGGGGGGATAGGTGATGAGATCCTCGATCTTGGCGCACTTCTTCTCCTCGGTGACAGGGATGGTGTCGAGGAGCAGCAGCTTGCTTATAACACTGTCATTGAGCCTCTGGATGGCCGGGCCGGACAGCACCGCGTGGGTGCCGAATCCTCCGACTGGCAAAGATGACCCCTCCAGATGACCCACACCGACCTGGAGGACCGCGTCCTCCGTGCCATGGTAGATCGGCAGGGAGACGTCAATCACGGGAATCTCGA
>CANRFD010000006.1 GCA_947629845.1 uncultured Clostridia bacterium | reverse complement strand
GAGTCGACGGCGTCGGAGGCCGTAATGTTATCCAATTACACTACGAGTACATATTCAATTTTGTTATATCCCGCCGCCTTACGGCGTACTTTGTCGCTACGCTCCTCGTGCCGCGCTTGGTAGACGAATGGTGCGCGCGGTACTTCATCGCTACGCTCCTCGTGCCGCCCTTAGTTGAAAATAGTGCGGGCGGGGCGGAGGCCGTAATGTTATCCAATTACACTACGAGTACTTGTCTGAAATTCGTTTGTAGCGATATTATACCACAACCGCATAAAAAATGCTTTATATTTTTGCACGAATATGGTAAAATAAAGAAAATTTTTTCGGAGAGGCGCCATGAACAAGACGGTCGTTGTGGGAATGAGCGGGGGAGTGGACAGCTCCGTTGCCGCCTTGCTCTTAAAGGAGCAGGGCTACAACGTCGTGGGGCTCTTCATGCGCAATTGGGAGGAGACCGACGTCAGCGGCGCGTGCACTGCGGACGAGGATTTCGAGGACGTCAAGCGCGTGTGCGGGCTGCTCGATATCCCCTACTACACCGTCAATTTCGCCAAGGAATACATGGAGCGCGTCTTTTCCTATTTCCTCGCCGAATACGCGGCGGGCAGGACGCCCAACCCCGACGTTCTGTGCAACCGCGAGATCAAGTTCGGCCCCTTTAAGGAGTATGCCGAAAGGCTGGGCGCAGATTTTATCGCGACGGGGCACTACTGCGGCGTCTCCCACGAAAACGGCGTGCACCGCCTCCTGAAGGCGGCGGATCTCGGCAAGGATCAGACCTACTTTTTGTGCCAGCTCTCGCAAAAACAGCTGGATGGGGTGCTGTTTCCGCTCGCAAATCTGCAGAAGGGGGAGGTTCGCCGCATCGCCGAGGAGCGCGGCCTTTCCACGGCGGAGAAGCGCGATTCGACGGGCATTTGCTTCATCGGAGAGCGCAATTTCCGCAAATTTCTCTCCGGATATCTGCCCGCAAAGCCGGGGAAGATCGTCACGCTCGCGGGCGAAGAGGTGGGCGAGCATCAGGGGCTGATGTACTACACGCTCGGCCAGCGGCGCGGGCTGGAGCTCGGTGGGAAGAAGGGCGAGGAGGGGCGTTGGTTCGTCGTCGGGAAGGACTTGAAGGACAACATCCTATACGTCTCCCACGGGGACGAAGCGCCGCTCTATTCGCGCGGGTGTACCGTCGAGGACATGAATTTTATTCCAAATCCGCCAAACGCGGCCGAATTTGCGTGCGGAGCCAAACTTCGCTACCGTCAGCCCGAGCAGGGCGTGCGGGTGAAGCGGACGGGCGAGCGGACAATCGAGCTGACGTTCGACGAGCCGCAGCGCGCCGTCACGGAGGGGCAGTTCGCCGTTTTGTACGACGAGACGCAGTGCCTCGGCGGCGGCGTCATCACCGAGGTTTTCAAATAGCGTATGACCGATTTCTTTCGTTTTAAGGCGCCGAACAGGCAAAAATGCAAGCTGTACGGCTTTCGCGAGGAGGGCGGCCTTCTCCGCTACGAGACGGAAATTTCCGAGGGGCAGTTTTTGCTCCGCGTGGAGATCGCGGGCGGCGAGGTAAAGACGGCGCTCACCGACACCGTGACGGGCGAGCCCTACACCCTGCACCTCGTGGAGGACGCGGTGGGCGCGTTCGTGGGGAGCGTGCGCGAGGCGTACGGCGCGGAGCTGGAAAAAATCGCAGAACGCTGCTTCGAAACGGAGATCTTTCACGGGGAGCAGACCAAGCGGCTGATCGCGCACATCGCGCAGGCCTACGGGGACGCGCCCGAATATCTGTGGGAGAAATTTCCCGACAATGCCGCCGTGCGCCGCGCGGACAACGGCAAGTGGTATGCCGCTCTTCTCACCGTGGAGCGAAAAAAACTCGGGCTTGCGGACGAGGGGACGGCGGAAATTCTCGACGTGCGCATGCAGCCGGAGGAGCTCGACTTGTATGCGGACGGGAAGAGGTATTTCCGCGGCTACCACATGAACAAAAAACACTGGGCGACCGTCGTTCTCGATGAAACGCTCTCCGACGGGGAGGTGTTCGGGCTCGTCGAGGAGAGCTACCGCCTCGCCGCCGACAGAAAATGAAGGTATAAAAACCGGAGTTCACGTCCATAACCTCTGCGAAATTTGCGCGGAGGTTGTTTTTATGAAAAAATTTGCGGTGATCGGACTGCTTATCGCGGCGATTTTGGGCATTGTGTTCGCGTTTGCGGGGACGGGGAGCGAACGGGCGGCGGCAGACGACGCGGCGGCCTACCTGCGGGTACATATCCGCGCCAATTCCAACGGCGAAGAGGATCAGGCGGTGAAGTACAAGGTTCGCGACGCCGTGGTCGCCTTTCTCACACCCACCGTCGCCGAATGCGAGACCAAGGACGAGGCGATGGAGAAGATCGGCGCCCGCCTTGAAGGCGTCGTTGCTACGGCGGAGCAGGTTCTGGAGCAAAACGGCCACTTCTACGGCGCACGGGCGAGCATACGCAGGGAGGAATTTCCCACCCGCGTGTACCAAAACGCCACGCTGCAGGCGGGGGTGTACGACGCGCTGATCGTGGAACTCGGCTCGGGCGAGGGGGACAACTGGTGGTGTGTGGTGTATCCGCCGCTCTGCTTCGGGGGAGGCGAGGCGAACGTGGTTTACAGGAGTAAGATCGCCGAGATCGTGAGAAAGTTTTTCGGGTAAAATTGCACGGATTTTTGGGGCATTAAAAAAGTTTTTTCCGCATAAAGCTCCCCGCTGCGCCGCGCGGCGCCGCACCTGCGGCACGCCGCCGCTTGGCGCAGCGGGGAGCTTTTTTTGGAAGCGGCGCGCTCCGCTTGCGCTTCACGCTTGTTCCATAGTAATGGTAGCACGAGAAAATTTTTTTGTGTTGGATGTATGCCACTTTTTTGATGAAAATTTGGTGAAAGTTTTTTGCGGGGGGGGGTGGAATCATAATGCGGACATGTTTCGACACGCCCGCCGAAAGGACATCGGCGGGCGGCTCAACATGACGTGATTTATGTGGCGGGGACGATAGATAAGGCACGCGGGGGAGGATGACGTGATTTTGTGGCGTGCTCCACCCCCGTCCCTACGGGACACCCCCTCCCGAGGAGGGGGCAAAAATAAGGTGGACGGAATTTTGTGACACCCCTTCAGTCTCGGCCGCGGCCTCGACAGCTCCCCCTCGAGGGGGAGCCAAGACGGCTGGCGGACTTCGTTTGGGACGACGGGGTTTATGCGGAATAAAATAAGGACATGTTTCGACACGCCGCAAGGGCAGCGGCGGCTCAACATGACGTGATTTTGTATGGCGTGGACGGAACTATGGGGTGGAGCCCCCCGTCCCTATGGGACACCCCCTCCCGAGGAGGGGGCAAAAATAAGGTTGACGTGATTTATGCGACACCCCTTCAGTCTCGGCTGCGGCCTCGACAGCTCCCCCTCGAGGGGGAGCCAAGACGGCCGGAGGACTTCGTTTTGGACGACGGGGTTTATGCGGAATAAAATAAGGACATGTTTCGACACACAGCCGACCGCGGGTGCGGTCGGCTGTGGCTCAACATGACGTGATTTTGTGGCGTGCCCCACCCCCATCCCTACGGGACACCCCCTCCCGAGGAGGGGGCAAGAACACAAGTTAGGACGGGTGCGAGAACCCCTATCCTCCGCTGCGCGGGTACTTCCCCCAAAGGGGGGAAGTGAGGGGATAAGGCGGGCGGGATTTTGCGACACCCCTTCAGTCTCGGCCGCGGCCTCGACAGCTCCCCCTCGAGGGGGAGCCAAGACGGCTGGTGGACTTCGTTCGGGACGACAAGGTGGGAGGTATAGTTTGGGGGGTGGGGTGCAATAATATTCCGTAAATTTGGGGGTGGGGGAAGTATGTCGGGATCTGATCGCACCATAACGCTTACCGTCGGGGCGCCGAGGTATGTCGGCTATATCGACTGTTTTTTGCATACGCCGCTCGTCTTTTCCGTCGGGAACGGCGGGACGGAGGCGGTCACAATTATTCTTGTTGCCGAGAGCGCAGACGGGCTCATCGTCCGGTATCGGACACAGGCGGTGATCCCCGCCGAAGAAACCGTAAAAATTACGGCTTCTGACCTCTTTTCGCCTACATTTCTCGCAAAACGGGGGGAGACGCGCGCCGTGCGCATTGCGGTGCGTCTCTTTTCGGGCGGGAAGGAGCTCCTTGCAAAGACGGCGGAGGTTTTGGCGCTTCCGTACGGGTACTGGGAGGGGCTCGGGGGAGACGCGGCGAGGCTGGCGGCGTTTGTGCGGCCGCATGACAGGGGGTGTGCAAGAGTCCTCTCGAGAATCGCGGTCGGGGAGACTGCCGCCGGGGAGAGGAAAGAACTCGGGGGAAATCGGGAAACGCTCGGGGGAGACGCGGCGAGGTTGGCGGCGTTTGTGCGGCCGCAGGACAGGGGGTGTGCAAAAGTCCTCTCGAAGATCGCGGGCGGGAGAACTGCCGCCGGGGAGAGGAAAGAACTCGGGGGAAATAGGGAAACGCTCGGGGGCACTCTGGAAACGCTCGGGAACGACGGGGCGAGGGCGGCGTATGTGCGGCCGCAGGACAGGGGGTGCGCAAAAGTCCTCCCGAAGATCGCGGGCGGGGAGACTGCCGCCGGGGAGAAAATTTCCGCCGCGCCTTCCCCCAAGGCGATCCGCGGCATATTCTGCGCTCTCTTTTCCGAGATGAAGCGGCTTGCGCCCGTACCCGCGGCCGAGGAGTTCGGGAAACCCGTCGCCGCCGACGGCGCCGATTTTTCCGCCGCTTCCCGACCATTCAACCGTCTGCAGGCGGGGGTGTTTGCGTGCGGCTGCCTCGAGGCGGCGGGGCTGCATCCCGTGCTCGCCGTGGGCGAGAGGCGGGTCGCGGTCGGCGTGTGGCTGTACGACGCGGGGTTCCTCTCGGCGGCGACGGAGGACGGCGAGGTGGTGGCGCACTATCTCGCCCGAGGAGAGCTCGCGTTTTTTGAGACGGCGGACGTATTTTTGGGGCGGACGGCGGGAATTTCCGCCTCCGAGAAAAAATTTTTACGTGCGCTGCAGGCGGGGGAGTACCGCACGTTCGTCGACATTTGCCGCTGCCGCGCGGAGGGCGTTGCGCAGCCGTTTGAAGCGGAGGACGGGGCGTACGCCGACCTGTTCCGCCGCGAGGAGGTGACGGCGACCGTTGCCCGCGGGAGGGCGTGGGAGCGCAGGCTGCTCGACTTTTCCGCACGCAATCCGCTGCTCAATTTTTCCGCAAAGCATACCCTGCGCGTTGCGAACGGCGACACGGACGGGCTGATCGCCGCGCTTTCCTCGCCCGCGGGCATGCACCTGACGGCGGGGGGAGCGCCCGAGGCGCTTGCGCTTCCCGAAAGCGAGCTGATCCCCTTGGAGCGGGAGCGCAAGATCCTGCGCGTCTATGCGGATGAAGCGGAGACGGCGGAGGTCGCGGGGCGGCTGATGCGGGCGGGCAAAGAGGCGGAGGAGGAATCGGGGGCGAAGGTGCTGCACCTCGCCTTCGGACTGCTGCGGGGCAGGGCGGGCGGAAAGGCGGTCTGTGCGCCCGTGGGGCTGCTGCCCGTGCGCCTCGTGCGGGAGCCCGACAAGACCTACCGCCTGTACGCCGACGGAGCGTTCTTTCTCAATTCCACCCTGACGGAATTTCTCGGGCTGAAAGCGGAGGGGGGCGAACCGCTCGCCGAAGCGGCCTTTTCCACGCCGTCGGAGGCATGCCGCGCGGCGGGGGAGGCTGCGGCCCGCGGCGGACGGGAGGTGACGGGGGAGACGCATTTGTGCGTCATCAACTTCCGCAACTACTTTTTGTGGCACGATCTGCGCAGCAATTTTGCGGAATTTTGCAAGAACAAGACCATCCGCGCGCTGCTGTGCGGGCATGCGGAAAAGTCGGAATTTCTCACCCCATCCCCGCAATTTTTGGCGTTGCCGCTCGAGGCGGACGCCTCGCAGGAGGAGGCGATCGCGCTTGCCGATACGGGGGCGAGCTTTGTTCTGCACGGGCCGCCTGGGACGGGGAAGAGCCAGACGATCGCCAACATGATCGCGCGGGCGTTGGGGCAGGGCAAGCGGACGCTCTTCATCGCCGAAAAGAAGGCGGCGCTCGACGTCGTGATGCGGCGGTTGGAGCGCATCGGCATCGGCGACTTCTGCCTCGAGCTCAACGCGGAGCGGTTCAACAGGGCGGAGATCGCCTGCAAAATTCAACAAACGCTGTCACTTTCGGGGGTAGAGGAGACGTCGGACGAGGCGGAAAAAGCGTTCTTTGCGCTGAAGGAGGAGGCGGACGCCGTCTGCCGTGCGCTGAACGAGCGGGGCAGGGCGGGGTTTTCCGCCTCCGAGGCGGTATCGCGCTATCTCGGCTGCGGCGACGTGCCCGAGCTTGCGGGGGGCAGTTCCGCCTTCTACGAGACGCTCACCGCGGAGAAGTTCGCCCTCGTGCGGCATGCGCTCGCGGACGTGGAGCGGGCGGCGAAGGAGTGCGGCGATGTGCGGGGGGCGCCCTTTGAAAACGTGGGGCTGTTCGCCTACTCCGAGGCGGTGCGAGACCGCGTGGAATGCGCCGCGCGGGCCGTTTTGGCCGCGGGAAAGTACATGAAGGAGAGCGCCGCTCTCTTTATGAACTTCTACGGGCAGGAGGCGCCCGTGCTGACCGAGGCGCGCATCCGCGCCCTTGCCGCGCTCGCAAAACGGCTGCTGGAGGGCGGGGACGCGGTGTACTTTTCGGGGAGGACGGCGGAGGAATGCGCCGCCTTTTTGCGGGCGAACGACGAACTCGACCGCATTTTTGCCGAATGCGACAGGCGGTTCAAGGCGCCCGTTTCCGTTCGCCCCGCCGACAGGGAGGCGCTCCTGCGCTACGGCGCCGAGGGGGGCGATCTGCGGCTGTATCCCGCCCTGCGGCAGGCGGCAAAGGCGGTCGCCCGCGCGGCGGGCGGGGAGCCCGAGGCGGTCGCGAAGGGGCTGAAACTGCTGGCGGAGCGGGAGGCCGCTGCCGAAAAATTGCGGGGAGACGCGCTCGCTGCGAAATTTTTCGATGGAGACGGCGAGGTTTGCCCCGCCCTTCGGGAAGAAGTTTTGGGCGGGCTGCGCTCCCTCCGCGCCGCGTGCAGGGAGGCGTTCGGCGTGTGCGACGAGGAGCTGTTTTTCGCCGCGTGCGTGCGCGGGGAGAACGGTTCCGCCCGCCCCTTCCTCGCGGGATTTTGCGCCGCAGCGGAGGGTTTTTTGACAGCGTTTGACGGTTTTCTGCATGCGACCGCCGGAGAGCGCGGGAAGATCGCGGAGGAGGACTTGCCCGCCTATGCCGTGCGGAAGGCGGGGGCGATCCTCGAAAATATCCATTTTCTGCGCAGCCGCTGCCGCTGCATGGAGACGGCGCGGCGGTTGGAGGAGGCGGGCGCGGGCGACGTCTGCGAGGCCGTAAACGGCGGACGATGCGGGGCGGGGGAGCTCGTTGCGGCGTTCGAGAAGGGCGTGTACCGCCGCTTCATCGAGCGGCGCGTCAACGAGACGCCGCAGGCGGGCGAGAGCTCTTCCGCAGCGGAGGAGAGGACGGAGGCGCTGATGGGGGCGCGGGCGGCGTTTATGGAGCAAACACGCAAAACGCTGCGCAATTTCCTCGTTCGGAGTGCCGCAGAAACCGACGCTCCCGCAGAGCGCGCCGCCCTTTTGCGGTATGCCCGCGGGGGTGCGCGGGGCGGGAGTCTGCGCGGCATGCTCGCGGAGATCCCCGAGCTTTTGTCCCGCGCGTGCCCCTGCCTTCTCATGAGCCCCTCGACGGCGGCACAGCTGCTGCCGCCGCAGGCCGACGCGTACGACCTTGTCATCTTCGACGAGGCGTCGCAGATGTCCACGGCGGAGGCGGTGGGGTGCATTGCGCGGGCGAAGGCCACGGTCGTTGTGGGGGACGGCAACCAGCTTCCGCCGACGCCCTTCTTCCGCGCCTCCGCACAGACGGAGGAGGGGGAGGAAAGCGTGCTCGACGACCTTCTCGCCATCGGTCTGCCGCAGCGGCGGCTCGTCTGGCACTACCGCAGCCGCCACGAGAGCCTGATCGCCTTCTCCAACGCCGCCTACTACAACAACGAGCTGCGCACCGTACCCTCCCCCGACGCGGAGAGGAGCAGGGTGAAGCTCGTGCGCGTGCCCGGGGTGTACGGCCGCGGGGAGAGCAAGAGCAACCGTGCCGAGGCGGAGGCGCTTGTCGGGGAGATCGTCTCCCGCCTGTCCGACCCGTCGGCGCACGGGAGCATGGGGGTCGTCACCTTTTCCGCCGCACAGAAGGAGGAGATCGAACGGCTGCTCGCCGCGGAGCTCTCCGCACGCGGGCTGGAGGAGCGGGCGTATGCGCGCGAGGAGCCGCTGTTCGTGAAAAACCTCGAAAACGTGCAGGGGGACGAGCGGGACGTCATCCTCTTCTCCGTCTGCTACGGGGCGGACGCGGACGGGAAACTTTCGCTGAATTTCGGCCCCCTGAACC
This sequence comes from uncultured Clostridia bacterium, assembly GCA_947629845.1. Lineage (GTDB taxonomy): Bacteria > Bacillota > Clostridia > Christensenellales > Borkfalkiaceae > Gallimonas. The sequence continues at coordinate 17,725 of CANRFD010000006.1, read as the reverse complement.
GCGCCGGCGGGTGGAGGCGGCTCAACGTTGCGGCCTCCCGCGCACGGGAGGAGATGCTGGTGTATTCCTCGATCTCCTCCTCGGCGATCGCGGCGGAGAGGACGGCGTCGCGGGGGGTTGCGGGGCTGAAAGCCTTTCTCGAATATGCGGAAACGGGCAGGACGGGGCGGATTTCTCGCCCTGCGGAGGAGAGGGTGAACTTCGCCCGCCACCTCGCGGACGCCGTTGCCCGCCTCGGGTATGCGTGCAGGCGGGGCGTGGGCGCCTCGTCCTTCCGCGTGGACGTCGCCGTGCGTGACCCGCGGGACGGGAAAAGGTACCTTCTCGCCATTCTGACGGAGGCCGACGGGGGGACGGCCGCGGCGCTCAAGAAGGGGCTGCTCGAGCAAGCTGGGTGGAAGGTGATGTTTGTGAGCTGCGTGAGCTATTATTCCAACCCGCAGCGGGAGCTCGAGCGCATCAAGAGTGCGCTCGACGCCATGACGGGGAAACGGGAGGGGCGGATGGCGCGCTATGCGAGGCCGTACCGTGCCGTTGCCGCGACGGGGCGCGAGGCGCTCTCCTTCGTGACGGAGGGGGGGAACGGGGAGAAGATCGCGGCGCGGCTTCGGGAGATCGTCGCCCGCGAGGAGCCCATCTCCCGTGCCTTTCTCAAAAAGCGCTGCCTGCAGAGCTTCGGCATCACGGCGGGCGGGGGAAGGGCGGGCGCGTGCCTCGACCGCATCATCGACGGGTGCGATTTTCCCCGTGATCGCGTATATGGGGTGGAATATTTCTACAAAGACCGTCGCGCGATCGGCTTTTCGCGCTATCGCACGGAGGGGCGGACGGCGCGGCGGCGCGTGGCGGAGGACTTCACCGTGTACGAGGTCGTCGCCATGGTGAAGGGGGCGCTGGAGGACAACGTCGCGCTGTACGAGGACGAGATCGCCGCCCTGTTCGAGCGGGAGTTCCGCGCGCGGCGCGCAGACGGGGAGCTCGCGGAATTTTTGCTGCGCTGCGTGCGGTACGGGGAGGAGAAGGGCGTGTTTTCGCGGTCGGAGACGGACAAAATTTCCCTCGCGCCGTCGGCAAAGCGGGGCGCGGGCGGGAGAAAAATTCACAAAATTTCTTGACGCGTGCCCCTTCGCATGGTAAAATAGCAGAAAAACGCGAAGGAAAAAGCATGCAAGGGAATGACCGCAGCGGCGGGGAGCGCCGTCTGCCGCGCCTGAATTTCCGCCCCCTCGTATTTTGCGCCATCGGCTTATGCCTGGGCATATTCGTCTATATGCGTGTACGGTTCGGAGGGCTGGAGTTCTCCGACTTTTTATTTGTCGGGGGACTGTTTGCCGTTGCGCTGTTCCCGCTCTCTTGGCGGCGGGCGGGCGCGCTGCTTTTGTGCGTTCTGCTGTTTGCGGGCGCGGGGGCGGCGCTCTCCCACCTCTGCTCCGAGCGGTACTTCTCGGGCGCAGCGGAGGGCGAACACGAGGTCGAGGGCACGGTGTGCGAGTTCGTTTCCTTCAACGAGAGCACGGAAGTGGTGCTGACGGGGCTCATCGTGGACGGCGTGCCGTGCGGGGGAAAGTTGCAGATCACCGTATTGGAGGACGACGTGTGCGCGGGGGACGTGCTGCGGCTCACCGCCTCGCTGCGGCGCGAAGATCCGCCGTCGTCCGACGATTTTTACGCCTTCACCGAGGACATCCGCTATGTGGCAAATTCCGTCTCCGCCGAAGTCGTGGGGAAGAGCGGCAACCTCCTGCTGCGGCTGAACGGCGCGCTCTACCGCTCGCTGACGGGGGAGATCCCCGAGGAGGAGGCGGAACTTGCGTACGCCCTGCTCACGGGCAATTCGCGCGTTATGGACGCAGATATTTTGCGCTCCGTCCGCAGGGGCGGGATCGCGCACATCTTTGCCGTCTCCGGCCTGCACATCGGCATCGTCTATGCCGCCGCGGCCTTTGTGTTCCGCCCGCTCAAGCGGTGGAAGTCGCTGCCCGCGCTCGCTGTCGCCTTCTGCTATACGGCGATGTGCGGGTTTTCCGTCTCCGCCCTCCGTGCCGCGATCATGTGCACGGCGCACGCCGTCTGCGCCCTCTTCCACCGAAAGACGGACTTCTTGAACGCCATCGCCCTTGCGGCCATCCTCGTGCTCTTCATCTTTCCCGCGGAGTGGCTCTCGGCGGGGTTTCGCCTCTCCTTCGGCGCGTGCATCGGGCTCGCGCTGTTCTCCGCGGCGTTCTCGCGCGGCATGAAAAGGCTGCACTGCCCCGCCTTTCTCGCCGATCTTCTCTCGTCGAGCGTCTCCGTGCAGCTCGCGATCGCGCCCGTCCTCTTTGAGACCTTCGGCTACCTCTCGGTGTGGGGGACGCTGCTCAACCTCGTCCTTCTGCCCCTTTTGCCCGCGTTCTTCCTCGGCATCCTGATCCCCGCCTTCCTCTCGCTTATCATTCCGCCCGCGGCGCCCGTCTTTCTCGCCGTGCCGTACGGGCTGACGGCGGCCTTCCTCGCCGTGCTCGCCAACCTCGACGTCACGCTCGCCGTCGCGGGGTTCTCCATCGGGAGCGGCGGCGGAGTCTGGCTCGCGGCGTGCGTTGCGCTCTCCGAACGCTTCCGCGCGGGGAGGTATCTGCGGCTCTCCATGGCGGGGTTTTTCTGCGTGCTGTTCGCGGTGTTCGTCGCTTTGGAGAATGTCGTTCCGCAGGGTTGCACCGTGAAGGTGGGCGGGAACGGCACGGGGATGTATGCGCTCGTGCGGACGCCGCAGGAGAGCGTGTTTTTGGTGGACGGCCGCATTTCGCTCTATGCGTGCCAAGACTTTCTCACCCGCAACCTTACGGGGGAGCCGACCGCCGTCATCGTCGTCGCGGAGGACGAGGAGAGGGCGATCAACGTGGCGGCCTTTCTCGGCGCGCCCGTGTATGCCATGGAGGAGCTCGCCACGGGGCTGCACGGATCGTCCGTCAGCTTTGTGCGGGAGGTGGCGGTGGGGGAGATGCTCTTCCGCTTCGAGAGCCCGCATAAACTCGCGCTCTTCGCCGAGGATGCCGTCGTGGAGTTCGATTTTGAAGCGCAGGCGGTGCTCGGCGCCGATTTTGCCGTGGAAAAGGGCACGACGGGCTTGAAATTTTTCCTCCGCCGTGGTATAATCGAGGTACTATGAAATTTATCCAGCTTGCCGCAAGCCTCAAGGAGGGCGTTGCGCCCGTCTATCTCGCCGAGGGCGAGGAGGCGTATTTCCGCGACCATGCGGTGAAGAGCATACGGGCGGCGTGCAACATTTCGCAGCCGACCTTAAACGACGTGCGCGTGGAGGGGGAGACGCTCAAGGGCGACAGGCTCGCCTCCTTTATCGCCGATCTCAACACGCTGCCCTTCTTCGACGAGAAGCGGCTGGTGCGCGTGTACGAGTTCTATCCTGCCGAGCGCGAGTGGGAGCAGCTTGCCGCCTATGTGAAGGATCCTTCGCCGACGACGGCGCTCGTCATCGTAAACAGCGGGAAAAAGAGCGGCGTCGATCTCAAGCGCAAGAGCGGGGTGACGTATGTGGACTGTTCGCGCGAAAGCGAGGAAACGCTGTCGAAATGGCTGTTCGGGGTGATGCGCCGCGCGGGGCTGCGGGTGGACGCGGACGCGGCTGCGCTCATGGTGCGCTATTGCGCACAGGACGCCGCGCGCATGCGGACGGAGACGGAAAAGCTGCGCCTTCTGCTCGGCGACGGGGGGAGCGTCACGCGCGAGGTCGTGGAGCGCGAGGTCGCCAAGGACACGGAGTACAAAATTTACGAGCTCACGCAGGCGGCTTCGCGGCGCAACTATTCCGCCTTTTCCGAGATATTGCACGATCTCATGGAGAAGGGGTTCGACGAATACGCCGCGCTTTCCGCCCTCTCCTCCCACTACCGCACGCTGTACGAGATCTCGGGCATGGGGGGCTCGGACGCGGAGATCGCGGCGGCGCTCGGCATCAAGCCGTATGCGGTGCAGAAGAACAGGGAGGCGGCCGCCCGCCTCGGCCGAGCGAGGGTGAAGAGCCTGTATTCCCGCCTCTATGAACTGTGCGCGGGTTCGCGGAGCGGGGTGTACACCAAATCGGGCGCGCTGCTCGCCGCCGTCGCCAAAATATTTTTCGATTGAGCAAAAATAAAGGCAAAACGTTTTGCTTTTTTGTGAAGAAAAGGATATAATGTAGAAAAATGCGTCCCGCGGAAACGGGACAAAAGGAGAGCGTATGGTTTCGCCCGGCAGGGTATGGCAAGCCCTCGCGGAGGTGTTCACCGACTTTCAGTGGACGTTCATCCCCGAGGCGTTGATCTTTTGCCTGCTCATCTATTTCGTTTTCAAGACTCTTGCGGAGAACAATGCGGTAAAGCTCATCCCGGTGTACATCCTCTGTGTGCTCGCCGTGGGGGTGCTCGCCGTGTTTTCCACCAATCTCGACGCGAACACCTTCTATCTCTTCTTCCTCGTGCTCTCGCTGTTCTTCTTGTTCCTGTTCAGCATGGAGATCAAGCGCAGCATCTGGCACGCAGGAAAGCGCACGGCCAAAACGGTGTCCGATTCGCCCGCGCGTTCCACGGCGGTCGCGGCGAAGGCGGACGAGTACGTCGCCGGCATCTGCAAGGCCGTTCTGTCCCTCTCCAAGAGCAACACCGGCGCGCTCATCGTGCTCTCCAACGGGAATTTGCCCAAGGACATCATCGAGAGCGGCGTCGTTTTGAACGCGAAGATCTCCAACCAGCTCATCGAGGGGATCTTCATCCCCAAGGCGCCTCTGCACGACGGCGCCATGGTCATCTACGGCGACAAGATCCAGGCGGCGGGCTGCTTTTTGCCCCTGACGCAGCGCGATTTCCCCAAGGACTACGGCACGCGCCACCGCGCCGGCATCGGGATCACCGAGGTCGCGGACGTTGCGACCATCATCGTCTCCGAGGAGACGGGCATCGTCTCGTACGTCAAGCGCGGCGAGATCACGCGGTACGTCGATTCGGAGGGGCTGAAGCGCTTCCTGAAGGAGTATTACTGGAAAGAATTTAACGCGGAGGGCAAGAAGGCATGAAATTCTCGGAAGTCCTGAAGAAGATATTTACGCAGCACATCGTGCTCAAAGCGCTTGCGGCAGTTCTTGCCGTCGCCTGCGCCATTATCAGTTCCATTGCGTCGGTGATATGAAGAGTTGTTTGAAGGTCCCGCGCGTGCTCCTTCCCCGCGGCGGGTTCGAGGAGTGGGCGGTCATCGCATGCGACCAGTTTACCTCGGACAGGGAGTATTGGAAGCGGGTGGAGCGCGAGGTGGGCTCGGCGCCCTCCACGCTGAATTTTATTCTGCCCGAAGTTTTTCTCGGCGAGGACGACGAGGCGCGCATCGCGACCATCCATGAGAACATGTACGCCGCGCTCGAGGCGGACGCCATGGAGAAGCTCGTCCGCGGGTTCGTGCTCACCGAACGCACCACGAAGTCGGGCGTAAGGCGGGGCATCGTCGCCGCCATCGACCTCGAGGCGTATACTATGGGGAAGGGGGAGGTCTCTCCCATCCGTTCCTCCGAGGAGGTCGTTCCCTCCCGTCTGCCCGCCCGCGTTGCCGTGCGGCGGGGGGCGCCGCTCGAATTTCCGCACGCCATCCTCTTCTACCGCGACAAAAAGGACAAGATCATGAAAAATCTCATGAGCATCGACTTCGACAAGCTGTACGACTTCGAGCTCATGGAGGGCGGCGGGCACGTCAGGGGATACTTCATCCCCGAGGACATCTCGGAGGAGGTCGCCGCCGACATGCACGTAAGGGGAGAGCCCTGTTTCGCGGTCGCCGACGGGAACCACTCGGTGGCGGCGGCAAAGGCGTATTGGGAGGAATTGAAGCCCGCGCTGAAGGCGGAGGAGCGGGGACATCACCCCGCGCGGTATATGCTCGTCGAGCTCGTGAATCTGTACTCGGACGCCGTGGTTTTTCACCCCATTCACCGAATTTTGAAGGAAACGGACGCAGACGCGTTCTGCGATTTCTTTATGCGTTCCGTCAAATGCAAGCGGGACGGCAACGTGCTGATCCCCGCGCTGCCCGCGGGCGCAGCGGGTGTGGAGCGCACCGACGCGCTCATCGAGGCGTACGTCCGCGCAAACGGCGGGAAGGTCGACTACATCCACGGGGAGAGGGAGCTTCGCGCGCTCGCGGCAAGAGAGGGGTGCGCCGGCGTCCTGTTGAAGCCGCTCGACAAGGACGACTTTTTCGACCGCCTGAAGGGGGGCGGGAACTTTCCCCGCAAGACGTTTTCCCTCGGAGAGGGCGCGGAGAAGCGCTACTATTTAGAGGGCAGAGAAATATCCTATGATTAAGGTTTGCAAGTTCGGCGGCACGTCGATGGCGGACGGCATCAACATGCGCCGCATCGCCGATATTTTGGCGGACGACCCCGCGCGCCGCTACGTCGTCGTCTCGGCGCCCGGGAAGCGCTACGGCGGCGACTTCAAAGTGACCGATCTCCTCTATGACGTATGGAGAGAGGTGGAAGAATACGGCTTCGTCGGCGAGGCGTATGCCAAGGTCGGGGCGCGTTTTTCGGGGATAGTCCGCGAATTGGGGATGGAGTTCCCCATAGACGAGGTGCTGGAGGAGACGGCGCGCGCCATCGAGCGCGAGAAGAGCGCCGACTTCACGGCCTCCCGCGGGGAATATCTCGCGGCGCGCGTGATGGCGGCGTTTTTGGACGTCCCGTTTATCGACGCCCGCGACGTGATGAAGTTCTCCGCCGACGGCAGGCTGGACAGCGAACGCACCTATGCGCTCGTAAGGGAGGCGCTGAAGGGCAAGCCGCGCGCCGTGGTCTCCGGGTTTTACGGGGAGACGGCGGACGGGAAGATAAAGACGTTTTCGCGGGGCGGGAGCGATATTTCGGGCGCAATCGTCGCACGGGCGGCGGGCGCTTCCGTCTATGAAAACTGGACGGACGTCAGCGGGTTTCTCGCCTGCGATCCGCACATCGTCGCAAGCCCCGTGGGGATACGCTCCCTCTCCTATAAGGAGCTGCGCGAGCTCTCCTATATGGGTGCGAACGTCCTGCACAGCGAGGCCATTTTCCCCGTACGGGAGGCGGATATCCCCATCCGCATCAAGAATACCTTCCGCCCGCAGGACGAGGGGACGGAGATATTGCCCACCTCCAAGTACCGCTACGGCGACCGCGTCGTCACGGGCATCGCGGGCAAAAAGAACTTCACCGTAATCTTCATCGAAAAATCGCTGATGAACGCGGAGATCGGGTTTACATACCGCGTGCTCTCGGTGCTCCTGAAGCACAGCGTTTCCTTTGAACACATCCCCTCGGGCATCGACACGATGTCCCTCGTCATCGACAGCGACCTGCTCTCGCACGGCGTCCTCGAGGAACTTTGCGAGGACATCCGCCGCACCGTCCGTCCCGACAGCATGCGCGTGTTCAACAACATCGCGCTCATCGCCGTCGTGGGGCATGGCATGTCCAAAAACGTGGGTACTTCCGCGCGGCTGTTCGACGCCATCGCCCGCGCGGGCGTGAACATCCGCATGATCGACCAGGGCTCCTCGGAGATCAACATCATCGTGGGGGTGGAAAACGAAAACTACGAGCGCACCGTCCGCGCCGTCTACGAGGAATTTTTCGGCGCGCATTCATGAAAAAATCTTGTGCGGAAGCATGAGTAAAAGGGAGAATATGTATGAAAAGTAAACACACATTCGGCATCATTTTGTGCAGCGTGATCGCACTTTTGGCGTTGGTGGCGGAATTTATCCCCCTGTTCGTCGTGACCAAGGCGAGAGACGTCGATCTGACGGAGAGAGCGAGCCTCGTGCTCAACTCCGCGCCGGAGGCGAAGGCGCGCGAACACGCCTACATCTTCACCGAAGCCGGCACGGGCTACCGGTACATGGTGTACAGCGATTCCGTCCTCGAACAGGAGCTCTTTAACGGGCTGAAACAGGGCGACGAGATTACATACCGCACCTATAAGGACGATTCCGTCGGCGTAAAGACGATCGCCGACCTCGGCGCCGTGCGCATCATCGTCTCGCTCGAGATCGGGGAGGCAAAAGTCGTCACCATCAGTTCATACAACGACGCGCTTTCCAACGATCTGATGTGGCTGCAGATCGCATGCGGCGTTACGGCGGGCGTGTTCCTCATCCTCGACGGCGTGCTGCTGTATCTGCGCGGCAGGAACAAGGCGAGAAGGTAATCGCAAAGGCGGAAGCACATCATGAGTAAAATAAGACTTGTTTTCTTTGCGATATTTTTGGTCGTTGCGCTCGCCTTTCTCGGGGCGGACATCTATGTGAACTACCTCGTCATCAAGGCCAAAAACGACGAGCTCACCGAGGAGATCACGGCGACGCTCAACGCCGACCCCGTTCTGAACAAGGACGACGGGGTGTATATGCTGTCGCTCTCGGGCTCGGGCGACCGCTTCAAGGTGTACTACGCTTCCATTTTGGAGTTGAAGGTGTTCGAGACGCTCAAACAGGGCGACACCATCGTGTACCGCACCTACAAGGAGAGCGACCTTACGCGGCTTTTACACCTCGGCGACGTCACGCTGGTCGCCTCGCTCGGCGTGGGCGACACGGAGGTCGTGTCGTTCAGCTCCTTCTACGACGCGATGCACAGCGATTATACCTGGATGCAGTGGGTATTTTCCGCCCTCTGCTTCACATTCTTCTGCCTGTCGTCGCTGATGCTGACGCTGCACGCCCGTGCGAAGCGCCGCGCCCTCCTCTCCAGATTTTCGTAAGCGCCGCGTGGAGTTGCCCCTGCGCTCCGGTGAAAATCAGACGAAATCGCCCGCATTCGGGCGGTTTTTGTTTATAACGGCGGCATGGGGGTAAATATGAATAGGGGGCGGAAAAGCCGCTCCTTCCCCGCGGGGGGAGCGAAGTTCCCGCGGCGGCGCAATTCTTCGCGCAAAAAGGAGAAATTTCTTGACAAACGAGGGCAAAAAGAAGTACAATATAGGGGATATCGCAGGAGCGGTATCCGTATGAAAATGCGGGGTACGGAGCCCAAATGGAAGAGAACATCATAGCCGTCGTCGCGGAAGCGGAAGAGCGGGCGGCGGCAATTCAAAAAAAGGCGCAGGAAGAGGCTGCCGCCATCGTTACGGAGGCGGAGAAGGGGGCGATGGAGCTCGCCAAGGCCTCGGAGGCCGCATGCGCGGAACTCGCGGAGGAGATATTAAAGACCGCCCGCGCGGAGGCCGAAGCCGCCTACGAGAGGGAGATCGCGGCCGTCCGCAAGGCGGCCTTTGACGACGCGGAAAAACTCATCGAGCGTGCGGGAGTGCACGCCACCGACGTCGTAGGGAGGATCGTGAAGTGATCGTCGGGATGCGAAAACTGCATCTTGCGGCGCTTTCCTACGACCGTGACCGCGTTCTGAACGCCCTCGAGCGCACGCGCGCAGCCGAGGTGAAGGAGCATGCCGAGACGGAGGCGACCGCCTTTGTGACTTCGGACAGGGAGAAACTCGCCGCCTACCTCGCCACGCTGGAGGACGCGCTGGCGACGATCTCCGCCCACATTCCCGCGGGGAAGGGGAGGCCGGAGGGCGCGGAGGACGGCTTCGAGGTCGGCTATTCCGAATTTGTCGCCGCAAAGGACTACCGTGCCCGCGCGGACGAGCTCGTGGAAAAATCGGCAGACCTTTCGCAGGAGAAGGCGGACGCCGAGGAGCAGGTCAGGCGGCTCACGCGCGAGATCGCCGCGGCAAAGCCCTATACCATGTCCGCGGTCAGGTTCTCCGATATCCGTGACACGCGCAGCACGGCGGTGCGGTACGGGTTTGTTTCCGCTTCGGCGTGGGAGAGCCTTCAACAGCAGCTCGACGGGGTGCCCCTGACGGCGTACGAGGCCACCATGTCCGAGGAGGGCGGGCTGCTCCTCGTCGCCTTCCACAGGAGCGTCTCGGAGGAGACGGAGGCGATGCTTTCGGCCGCGTCCTTTTCCCCCTGTCCCTACACGGGGGAGCGGACGGGTGCGGAATATGTTGCCTCGCTCGAGGGAGAGCTGGCGGCGCAGCGGGAGCGGGCGGAGGCGGCGGAACGCGCCCTTGCCGCGCTCGCCTCGGAGGTGCGCCCGCTGAAAATTTACTGCGATTACGTCGGCTTCGAGCTGGAGAAGGCGGAGGCCTCCGAGAAGATGCAGGCGACGGCGCACGCCGTGTTCATGGAGGCGTACATTCCCGCGGACGAGGAGGAGAGGGTGAAAGACGCCCTCGGCGCCCTCGGCATTCCGCTGTATTTTGAATTTTCCGACCCTGCGGAGGACGAATTCGTCCCCACGCTCGCACGCAACAATAAGATCGTCTCCAACTTCGAGACGGTCACGAATATGTACTCCGCGCCCAATGCGAGGGAGCTCGATCCGAACGGCGTCATGTCCTTCTTTTACAGCCTGTTTTTGGGCTTCATCATGGCGGATATCGGATACGGGCTCATGATGATGGCGGGAGGATTTTTTATTTGGAAGAAGAAAAAGGGGAGCATCAAGAGCCTCGGCGGCGTGTTCGGCGTCGGGGGCGTGTTTTCGGTCTTGTGGGGGGTGCTCTTCAATTCCCTCTTCGGGATCCGCATCTTCCCCTTCACCGTGATGCCCGATCCGCAGACGGCCATGTATTCGCTCGCGGGGATCGATCTGCCCGCCGTGCTCGTCATTGCGCTGCTTTTGGGGATCGTGCAGCTATGCGCGGGATATGTGTGCAAATTTGCGCAGTGCGTGCACCGCAAAAAGCCGTGGGACGGCGTGTTCGACGGCTTGGTCTGGGCGGTGTTTTCGCTGGGGGCGCTGCTCGCCGTCATCGGGCTGATCAAGGACTTCAACGTCCCCGTTCTGACGACGGTCGGCGGGATCGCGGCGGGCGTCTCCCTCGCCGTTGCCGTGCTCACCGCGGGGCGGCACGAAAAATTCCTCGGAAAGTTCACAAAGGGGTTCGGTTCGCTCTACGGGCTCATCAATTATTTCACCGACGTGTTGAGCTATATCCGCCTGTACGGTCTGATGCTCACGGGCGCGGTGATCGCGCAGGTCATTTCCGACTACTCCCTGCAGTTCATCACGTCGGGGTCGGCGCTCATCGTTCTCGGCGTCATCCTGATGGTGGTGGGGCACGTGTTCAACCTTGCGATCGGCTTGCTCGGGGCGTATATTCACACCGCGCGGCTGCAGTATGTGGAGTTCTTCGGCAGGTTCTACGAGGGCGAGGGGCGGCTGTTCGAACCGCTCGGCTCGCATGCGAAGTACATCTCCCTCGAGGGGGAAAGGGCGTTTCCGCCGCAAAAGAAAGCGGCTTGACGATAGAAAAATTACGGAGGTTTTTTACATGTATACAACCGGTTATGTGGTTGCCATCATCGGGATCGCGCTGTGCGTGATCCTCTGCGGCGTGGGGTCGGGGCTCGGTCTCTACAAGACGGCGAGCGCCACCGCGGGCGTGTTGGGCGAGAACCCGAAAAAATTCGGCAAGCTCATCATTCTCATGCTGCTCCCCGCGACGCAGGGGCTGTACGGATTTTTGATCGCGATCCTCGCGGCGAACAAGCTCGGCGGCCTTATGGAGGTCGCGGACGCGGCGCAGGCGATGGCGCAGGGCTGGGCGATCTTCGCCGCGTGCCTTCCCATGGCGATCTCGGGATTTGTCTCGGCGTTCTTCCAGTCGAAAGCGGCGGTCAACGGCATCTATGCGTCCGCCAAGCAGGACAGCCTCGGCTTCAAAGTGGCCATGGGCCCCGCGATGATCGAGTTCTATGCGCTGCTCGGCCTCGTCATCTCCATCCTTCTCGTCATCAGGATCTGAAGTTATGGGAAAGCAAGAGATCGTGGAACGTATTCTCTCCGACGCGGCTGCGGAGGCAGAGGAGACGGTGCGCGCGGCAAGGGCGCGTGCGGACGAGATCCGCGCTGCCGCCGAACAGCAGTGCGCGGACGAGCGGGCGGAGGCCGTGAAGGAGGCGGAGGCGCAGGGAAAGCGCATCCGCGACGGCAGGGCGGCGATGGCCAGGCTGGACGGCGCCAAGATACGGCTTGCCGAGAGAAGGCGGGTCATCGACGCCGTCTATGTGCGTGCGCTCGCGGCGCTTCTGTGCCTCGACCGCCACGACGCCGTAGAACTCGCCGAAAAGCTGCTGCTGGAGAATGCGGAGGAGGGCGACGAGATCGTGTTCGCCGCCAACTTCCCCTACGGCGAAGAGGTGAAAAAGCTCCCCGTCGTCGGGGAAAAATCGCTCACCGTGAGCGAGGAGCGGCCCGAATTGAGCGGCGGCTTCCTGTTGCGCGGAAAGGTTTGCGATAAGGATGTCACCTATTCTACGCTGCTCGCGGCGGACAGGGAACAGCATCAGGCGGAGATCGCACGCGCGCTCTTCGGAAATCACTGAATGGGATACAGTACGACGTATACAAACGGCGTGATCGCCGTAAAAGAGAGGCAGCTTTTGGGCGAAAAGCTGTTGCGCTTCCCCGGCATGACGGCGGAAGAGGTGCTGCGCGCACTCTCGGAGAGCGGCTTCGGGCAGGGCGGCGGCGACCCCGTCGCGGCGGAGGAACTCGCGCTCGACGGCTTTATCCGCGAATACGCGCCCACGGAGGCGGACAGGGCGTACTTCCTCGCCCCGCGGGACTTTCACAATCTCAAGGCGCGCTATAAGGCGAAGGCGCTCGGGGTCGATCCCGCGGGCATGCTCGCGCCCGAGGGGCTGTGGACGCAGGAAGTTCTCGACAAGATGCTTGAAGAGAACAAGCCGCCCGTGCCCGAGATCGGAGAGGGGGCGACGAGCGCGGAGATCGGTGCGGCGTTCGATAACGCGATGTACGAATATCTCTTCCGCGTGTGCGGCCGCAGATCCAATTTAAGGAAGCTGCTGGCGGCGCGGGCGGACATGACCAACATTCTCACCGCCTGCCGCGCAAAGGACGCGGAGGAGGCGGAAAAGCTCTCCGTCGCGGGAGGGACGCTCAAAGAGCAGTGGCTTGCGGACTTCTTCTCCGGGGACGGAGAAAGGAGGGAGGGGGCGCTTGCGGGGACGCCGTACGAGGCGTTCTATGCGGCGTGCCTTTCCGCGGGGAAGCCGCCCTTCACCGAGGCGGAGCGCCTATTGGAGAGCTACGAAGAGGAGATGTTCTTCCGTCGCCGCTTCGGGCTCGAGGGGCGGGAACCCTTCCTCTACTACGTCTTTCGCCGCCGTGCGGAGATCCGCAACGTGCGCACCGTCCTCGTCGCCCTGAAGGCGGGCGTGGCGGCGGCGGAGATCGAAAAACGGCTTGTCGGGGTGAAATGATGCAAGGAAAGATGGCGGTCGTAGGACCCGCGGAGACGATCACGGTATTCAAGGCCGCGGGCGTGGAGGCCTTCCCGGTCACGGACGAAAAGAGCGCGCGGGAGACGCTGCGCAGGGTCGCGCGCGAGCACGCCGTCGTGTTCCTCGCCGAGGAATACGCGGAGCCGCTGCAAGACCTTATGAAGCGCTTTGACGAGGAGGCCTATCCCGTCGTTCTGCCCATTCCCATGGGGAAGCAGACGGGCTACGGCGAGGAATTTTTGAGAGCGTCCATGGAACGCGCCCTCGGCGTCGATATCCTGTTTCAAAAATAGAGAATTGCTTATCGGGAAAGAGTGATATGGTTGGAAATATTGGTAAAACGGTAAAAATTTCGGGGCCGCTCATCGTTGCGGAGAACATGGCGGACGCCAAGCTGTACGACGTCGTCCACGTTTCGGAAAAACATCTCATCGGCGAGATCATCGAGCTCCGCGGCGACAAGGCGTCCATTCAGGTCTACGAGGAGACCTCGGGGCTCGGCCCCAGGGAGGACGTCGTCTCCACGGGCGAGCCGCTCTCCGTAGAGCTCGCGCCCGGGCTGCTCACGAGCATCTTCGACGGCATCCAAAGGCCGCTCACGACGCTCAGTTTTCGGTACGGGAGCCGAATTTCTCGCGGGGTGGCCGTCGACTCGCTGCGGCGGGATAAGAAGTGGCGCTTCACCCCCAAAAAGAAGGCGGGCGACACCGTGCGGGAGGGGGACATCCTCGGCGTCGTGCAGGAGACGGAGATCGTCGAGCACCGCATCCTCGTTCCCAACGGCATGGGCGGCACGCTGGTCTCCGTCGAGGAGGGCGACTTCACGATCGTCGACCCCATCGCCAGGATCAAGACGGAGAGCGGGGTGCAGCAGATTTGCATGCTCCGCAAGTGGCCCGTCCGCAGGGGGAGGCCGTACCTCGAAAAGCTCTCGCCCGACCGCCCCATGGTGACGGGGCAGCGCGTCATCGATACCCTCTTCCCCATCGCGCGCGGCGGCGTTGCGGCCGTGCCGGGGCCCTTCGGCAGCGGTAAGACCGTCGTGCAGCACCAGCTCGCGAAGTGGGCGGAGGCGGACATCATCGTGTACATCGGCTGCGGGGAACGCGGCAACGAGATGACCGACGTGCTCAACGAATTTCCCGCGCTCAAAGATCCCAAGACGGGGGAGCCGCTGATGAAGCGGACGGTGCTCATCGCGAACACCTCGGATATGCCCGTTGCGGCGCGCGAGGCCTCCATCTACACGGGCATCACGATCGCAGAATATTATCGCGACATGGGGTACAATGTCGCCATCATGGCGGATTCCACCTCCCGCTGGGCGGAGGCGCTCCGCGAGATGAGCGGCCGCCTCGAGGAGATGCCGGGCGACGAGGGTTATCCCGCCTATCTTGCGAGCCGCCTCGCCGAATTTTACGAGCGCGCGGGCGTCGTCAAGCTGCTCGGCAGCGAGGGAAAGACGGGCTCCGTGACGGCCATCGGCGCCGTTTCGCCCCCCGGGGGAGACCTCTCCGAACCCGTCTCGCAGGCTACGCTGCGCATCGTAAAAGTGTTCTGGGGGCTCTCCGCTTCCCTCGCATACAAGCGGCACTTCCCCGCGATCGATTGGCTCATCAGTTATTCCCTCTATGCGGACAAAATGAAGGAATGGTACGATAAAAACGTCGGGAAGGGGTTCTTCAAATACCGCCAATTCGTCATGACGACGCTGCAGGAGGAAGCCGCGCTCAACGAGATCGTTCGCCTCGTCGGCATGGACGCGCTCTCGTCGCACGACCGCCTCGTCATGGAGACCGCCAAGATGATCCGCGAGGACTATCTGCATCAGAACGCCTTCCACGAGGTGGATACCTATACCTCCCTCCGCAAACAGCTTCTGATGCTGCTCTCCATCTATGAATTTTATACGCTGTCCGAGGAGGCCGTGAAGAATTTCGTCGCCCTCGACGACATTCTCAAGTGCCCCTTCATGGAGAAGATCGGACGGGCGAAATACATCGAAGAAAGCGGGCTTTCCGCCTTCGATGAACTCATCGGGGAAATGAGCGCGGAGATCAAGGCGCTCTCCGAGGGAGGAGAACGGGATGTATAGGGAATATAAGACGATAAGAGAGGTCGTCGGCCCCCTGATGCTCGTCGAGGGCGTAGAGGGCGTAACGTACAACGAACTCGTTGAAATTTTGTGCAGCAACGGCGAGGTGCGCAGAGGGAAGGTGCTCGAGGTCAACCGCGACAAGGCGGTGGTGCAGCTCTTCGAGAGCGCGCAGGGGCTGCAGATCTCTACGGCGAAGGCGCGCTTTTTGGGGCATGCCCAGCAGCTCGCCGTCTCCAAGGATATGCTCGGCAGGGTGTTCGACGGCATGGGCAACCCGCGGGACGGCGGCGCGCCCGTCATTCCCGAAAAGCTGCTCGATATCAACGGCGAGCCCATCAACCCCGCCGCACGCGACTACCCGAACGAGTTCATCCAGACGGGCGTCTCGGCCATCGACGGGCTGAACACGCTGGTGCGCGGGCAAAAACTCCCCGTGTTCTCGATGAGCGGCCTTCCCCACGCCGAACTTGCGGCGCAGATCGCGCGGCAGGCCAAGGTGCGGGGCTCGGACAGCAAGTTCGCCGTCGTATTTGCCGCGATCGGCATCACTTTCGAGGAGGCGCAGTACTTCATCGACGACTTCAGGCGCACGGGGGCGATCGAGCGGACGGTGCTGTTCACCAACCTCGCCGACGACCCCGCCGTCGAGCGCATCGCGACGCCGCGCATTGCGCTCACCTGCGCCGAATATCTCGCCTTCACCTGCGATATGCACGTCCTCGTCATCATGACGGACATCACCAACTATGCGGAGGCGCTCCGCGAGGTCTCTGCCGCGCGGCGGGAGATCCCCGGGCGGCGGGGCTATCCCGGCTACCTCTACACCGACCTCGCCTCGCTCTATGAGCGTGCGGGAAGGATCAGGGGCTGCAAGGGTTCCATCACCCAGATCCCCATTCTCACGATGCCCGAGGACGACAAGACGCACCCCATTCCCGACCTTACGGGCTACATCACGGAGGGGCAGATCATCCTCTCCCGCGAGCTCTACAAGAAGGGGATCAAGCCGCCCATCGACGTGCTGCCCTCGCTCTCCCGTCTCAAGGACAAGGGCATCGGCGCGGGCAAGACGCGGGAGGATCACGCCGACACCATGAACCAGCTGTTCGCGGCGTACGCGCGGGGCAAGGAGAGCAAGGAGCTCTCCGCCATCCTCGGCGAGGCGGCGCTTTCCGACGTCGATAAACTGTATGCGAAATTTGCGGAGGCATTCGAGGAAAAGTACATCGATCAGGGGTTCGAGAGGGACAGGACGATCGAAGAGACGCTCGACCTCGGCTGGGAACTTCTGAAAATTTTGCCGAAGGGCGAATTGAAGCGTATCCGCACGGAGTATATCGAAAAATACATGAAGTAGGGGAGAACTTCTCCCGCCCGCAGCAGGGCAGATCTTTTCAGGGAACATGGCAAGACTCAATGTAAATCCAACGCGAATGGAGCTGAAAAAGCTGAAAGCGCGCCTCTCGACGGCCGTCCGCGGGCACAAGCTGCTCAAGGATAAGGCGGACGAGATGGTGCGCCGCTTCACCGTGCTCCTGCGCGAGGATAAGCGCCTCCGCGACGAGGTGGAGGGGGATTTTTCCGCAGCGTTACGGCAGTTTGCGCTGGCGGGCGCCCTTACGCCGCCCTATGTGCAGGAGACAGCCTTTTCAATGCCCACGGCAAAGATCGGGGCGGAGTGCGGCACGGATAGCGTCATGGGGGTGGAAGTGCCCAGGATCTCCCTTTCGGAGGAGGGCTCGGTCGCGCTGCCGTATGCGTTCTCCGAGATCACGAGCGAGGCGGACGACTCCGTGAAGATGGTCTCCGCCCTGCTGCCCAAACTCTTGCAGCTCGCCGCCGTCGAGAAGGCGGTGCGGCTCCTGTCCTACGAGATCGAGCGCAACAAGCGGCGTGTCAACGCGCTGGAGTACATCATGATCCCGCAGCTCGAGGAGACGATCAAGTACATCCGCGACAAACTCGACGAGAACGAGCGCGCTTCCATCGTGCGGCTGATGAAGGTCAAGTCGTAGCCGCGGCGCGCCCTTCGGCATGCAAAACGCAATCGAAAAATACTTGAAAACAGCTTCCTGCGACCCTTCCGCAGGGGCTGTTTTTTCACCCCATATCGCCGGTTTTGCAAATACGGGGGCAAAAAACGCCGAACGAAAAATTGTCTCGCTGCGGCTCCGTGCCGCCGGTTGTTCAAAGGGCGGTGGAGCGCATGAAAAAACCGACGATGGGAGGGGATCCCCGCGCTTTTTGTTAAAAGAAAACCACGCGATAGTCGCGTGGTTCAAAAGAGGCAGTTGCCGATGGGGGTAGACAAAGGAACTCC